>NZ_JBFTNT010000007.1:0-99761 GCF_056397585.1 Pedobacter sp. 05L430
GTATCCTGCTATTTAAATTTTACTCATTAATCAAAAATGTCATGAAAAAAATCTTCTCCATTTTAGGTTCATTGCTATTGGTAACAGCAGTGAAAGCGCAAACCGTGGTGAAAAAAGAAACGGTAAATCCCGGAAGTAGCCAAACTACTGGTACTTCTACACCAGTAAAAGATCCTAAGGCTGCGGCTACCGATCCCAAAAAGGAAGCTGAAGCTAAAGCAGCGGCAGAAAGGGCTGCAAAGGATGCAAAAATTGCGCAGCAGGCTGATCCTAAAACCATCCCTGTAAAAGACCCGAAGGCTGCTGCTACTGATCCTAAAAAGGAAGCAGCAGATAAAGCCGCAAAAGAAAGAGCAGCCAAAGACGCAAAAATTGCCCAACAAAAAGGAAACTAATGCTGTTCAATTGCAACATTGAGCAACCACAGCATATTGAAGTTAAGGAAAGCCCGCTTCATGGGCGTGGTGTATTTGCGAAAAGCAAAATAAGGAGAGGAAGTCTGATAGAACAGGCTCCTGTTATTTTCTTGTCAAATGACGAGAGGGAGACCTTACGGTTTACCAAGCTCTTTCATTATTACTTTTTATTGGGCAATCCCGAAAAAAAGACTGCATTTGGTTTTGGTTATGCCTCTTTTTACAATCATTCCTCAGTCGCGAATGCCTTTTATACTTTTTCTAGAAAGAAAAATGCCCTTAATATCTATGCCTATCAAACCATTGAAGAAGGCTGTGAAATAACCATTAACTATAATGGTAAGCCAGATGATAAGGCTGAAGTATACTTTCCCAATTCGGATGAACAATGAAGAAACAACTGTATTTAAAAACGATAAAGGGAAAGGGTAGGGGTGTTTTCTGCCATACAGCTATTTCTGAAGGAGATATTATAGAAGTTTGTCCAGTTATCATTATCGCAGCCGAAGAATTTACCGCATTAAGTACCACACCACTGATGGATTATAGTTTTTATTTCAATAAAGAAGAGAATACATTGTCGTTAACCATGGGTTTTGGATCCATGTATAACCACAGGCAATATCCCAATGCCGTATATCTTCTCAATAGGGAAGAAAGACAGATGGTATTTACAGCTCATGAGCAGATAAAGGCGCATACGGAGATATGCATCAATTATGGKGGCGAATACGGTAAAGATTATAGTAAATGGTTTGTAGATAGGGAAATCATTCCCCTTTAATTGAAAAATCATCTTTTTTAATGATTGACCTATGTCCGCGCCTGGCCTAATTTTACCAGAAGAAAGCAAATCATGAAAAAATTAAAGCCATGAAAAAAGTAATTTTTATCTTTTTCCTTACTCTTGGTATAGGGGGGATAGCACAAGCACAGGTATTGCGTAAACTTAAAGAAAAAGCAAAAACTGCGACAGCGAGCTCAGTTGACCGATCAACCGATAAAGTTGTGGACAAGGCTGTCAATAAATCTGCCAACAATGTTACAGATAAAGCCATAAACAAAGTCAGCGAAAAACTGAATAGCCTATTTAAAAAGAAAAATAAAAAACGCACTGATAGCGTGCCATCCGCCGTTGTTGACTCAAATAAAACAGCAATCAAACCTAAGAACGAGAATAAGTAACTTCATAAAAGTAAGAAATCATGAAAAAGATATTGACCCTTTTAAGTGCCTTGTTAATTGTAACCGGGCTTAAGGCACAAAAAATAGTTGTACAAAAAGAAACAGTAAAACCAAAAGCTGATACACTGGCTAAAAGTAGTGTCGGTCAACAAAGTAATAAAGCAATTGGTAAAAAGGATGCAAAAATTGCCCCTGCCATCAAATATGCATCCACCTCAAAAGTTGCACCAGCATCAACAAAAATGGGCAAGCTCACTCCTGTAAACTAGTATCTGCTTAAATTCATAGCAAAATATAATAGACAAACTATAAGGTTGATTACTTTTGCAGAATTTTCGAAAAAACTCCAATTTCAATCAATTCGTCCACAAAATGACTCAAATTATGCGTCATCACTGACCCAGATAGTTTTAAACCCCTTTAATTAGCTTTAAAGGGGTTTTTTATACCCAAAAAAGTCTTTGATTTAGGGTTCTCAGTACGATGCCAGTACGGAAAAATCACACAAAACTCTTTTTATTGCCCTACTAGATAGCTTTTTGTTATTTCTCAGAATATGTATTTACATCTATTCACAATAAAAATGCTAACCAGCGCTTACTATAAGAACACATTGTTTTCACAAAGGAGCAAGTAAAACGAAACACAATATCTCTATTGTATAGGATTGCTTTAGACCATTGTAGAATTATCTCCACCCAGATCCATTTCCTAACAAAAGTCAAGTGTATCGGGGAATTTCTGTAGGAACTTTGTGTCTTCAATAACTATAAGACATGATGACACAGAAAAAACTAGCACTGGTTTCGGGGGCAAATGGACATTTGGGGAATAACCTGGTAAGGCTGCTCATTGATAAAGGGATCCCTGTGAGGGCCTCTGTCCGCGAGATCAATGACAAAATACCTTTTACAGGATTGGACTGTGAGGTAGTACAGGCAGATATTACCGACAAACCCTCTTTTGTAAAAGCTTTAGCAGGTGTAGAAACCTTTTATGCCGTTGGTGCCTCGTTCAAGCTTTGGGCTAAAGATGCCAAAAAAGAAATTTATGATGTCAATATTCAGGGGACAAAGAACACCATAGAGGCCGCTGCGGAAGCTGGTGTAAAGCGCATTGTATATGTCAGTTCAATCGCCGCATTGGATTATGCGAAATTACCAACAAAGGAGAGTTATGGGTACAATCCTGATCGAAGGGATATGTATTACAACTCTAAAAATGATGGTGAAAGGTTAGCTTTCCAACTGGCAAAAGATTTAGGTATAGAACTTGTAGCCGTAATGCCTGGCGCTATGATTGGCAGCGAAGCTTTTTTGCCGCTTAATGTATCCTACGGAGTACTTAAACTTATTTTGAACAAGCAAATTCCTGTCGACACCAAAATAACGTTGAACTGGATTGATGTAAAAGATGTAGCAGAGGGCTGTTGGCTCGCTGCAGAAAAAGGAAGGAGTGGAGAACGTTACATACTGGCCAATGAACAATGTATGACGATCACCGATACTACTAAGCTTGCCAATGAGCTATATCCGGAATTAAAGCTTAAAATTCCTGGTGCTGTTCCAAAACTTATGTTATTTGCTATTGCAGGGATAATGGAGTGTTTAGCCAAAATAAGCAAAAAGGCACCCGTATTGACAAGAAAGGACATCGCCATGTTTTCAGGTTTGCAACAGAATTTCGATATCAGCAAAGCCAGAAAGGAATTGGGCTTTAATCCCAAAAAACCGGAAAGGGCAGTAACGGATGCCCTGGCATACTTAATGGCGCATAAAGCTTTATTAAAATAGTTATTGTAAATTTGGAGGACTTTTAGAGGTATGCTGCAACAGAAATTAATTGACTTTATCCAATCAGGTCATACGCTTTCAAAAGCGGATATGGACCTGATTGTCCAATATTTTGAGCCGGTACTTTTCCCAAAAAATCGTATTATTGAAGAAGAAGGAAAAGTGCCAAAATACCTTTACTATATTGTTTCCGGTTACTTGCGCCTATTTTATTACAATGAAACCGGTGATGAGATTACCACGCACATCAATTGCCCTCCGGGTTTTTTTACCTCCTACTTCTCTTTTGTGAATGAGGCTAAATCCAATGACAATGTAGAATGTATTACGGAATGTGAATTGTTGCGGATTACAAAGGCAGACCTGGGAAGCTTAACTTCAAAAAGTCTGACGATGAAAGACTTTAGTATTGGCGTTTTTCAGCAATCCATTGCCTATAACGAAACCCGCTCTATGGAACTGGCAACCCTTTCAGCTGAACAGCGCTACCGAAAGCTGATAGAGAACTATCCCGGAATTTTACACAATGTTCCCATTACTTATATTGCCTCCTTTCTTGGTATGAAACCGGAAAGTCTGAGTCGCATCAGGAGGAAATTGCTTTCCTAATAAGGCGTTTTTTCAGTAATCAACCCACAGCTAATTTCCAGAATTGCTATAGTATATTGGAAATGATCAGAATCTTCTCTTGATGATCATTAAAACTGTAGTGAACCACAAGATTTTTAAAGCATATTTATATATTTATAAAAGAATTTACTCCTAATTAAAGACTAATGTTCTTAATGATGAAAAAAAACATCAAAATTCTCTTTTTTGCCGTCCTTTTGTTAGTGATTTTTGCTTCAGTTGAGAAATCAGCGGGTCAGGTTGCTAAATTACCCACAGCGTGGACGAAGGTGGCTATAGAATCAAAAATTCCATTCCCGGACTACCCCAGGCCTCAGCTTGAGCGTAAGAATTGGCTGTGTTTGAATGGAAAATGGGACTATATTGGGGGTAAAGATGTCATGAATGCTCTCAATCCATCAAAACCCATAAACTTCGGTGACAAAAGTGAGCAGATACTTGTTCCTTACTGTCCGGAGTCTGTACTGTCCGGAATTGAAAGAAAACAGGAAATAAATATGTGGTACCGCAGGAGTCTGGAAATCCCAGACTCCTGGAAAGATAAACAAATCATTATCCATTTTGATGCTGTTGATCACGACGCGACTGTTTTTGTCAATGGACAAAAAGCCGGATCACATGCCGGTGGGTACGATGCTTTCAGCCTAAACATTACCCCTTTTTTGAAAAAGGGCGCCAACATAATTATTGTTGCCTCCTATGATCCAAACGATGGCCGGGCGCCGTCAGGTAAGAATGGTCCTCGTGGCGATTATACTTTTTCATCGGGAATCTGGCAAACGGTTTGGCTTGAGCCGGTAAATAAAAATTACATCAAGAACATCCGCCTGATGCCTGATTTAGCCAATAGTCGCCTGAAGGTAGAGGTGAATGCAGACGCTGCCCAAGTTTCTGCGGTGGTACTTGATGGGAAAAAGATGGTTTCCGAGATTAAATCCGAAGCTGGAACTACATTTTACATTCCAATTAAAAATCCAAAACTATGGTCTCCAGATGAGCCCTTTTTATATGATTTGAAGTTGACGTTACGAAGTAAAAACGGCGAAGTTACCGATGAGGTAACCAGCTATTTCGGAATGCGTGATGTGAAACTTGGTAAAGTGAACGGGGTCATTAGGCCATTATTGAATGACAAATTCGTTATGCAGGTCGGCCTCCTTGATCAGGGATACTGGCCGGACGGAATTCTGACTGCACCAACAGAAGATGCGCTGAAATATGATGTGGAATTTACCAAGAGGGCAGGATTCAATTTGATTAGGAAGCATATGAAAACTGAGCCAAAACGATTTTATTACTGGGCAGACAAACTTGGCTTATTGGTTTGGCAGGATATGCCGGCCATTTGGTACCAACATGAAGATACAGCCAGAACACGAACAGTTTTCCGTAAGGAACTAAAAGCCATAATGGACGATCATTACAACTCCCCTTCTATCATTACCTGGGTTCCATTTAATGAAAACTGGGGTGCATTTGACGTAAAAGAAATTACTGACTGGGTAAAAAAATATGATCCGTCAAGACTTGTAAATGGCAACTCTGGCTTCAACAACAATCCAGGGTACCAGAAAGCAGCCGGAGATCCTGGAAATGGAGATTTTGTAGATACCCATATTTACATCGKACCTAACGATGCTTCTGTGCCTGATGATAAACGAGCCGCCTCACTGGGTGAATTTGGAGGCGTAGGTCTGTTTGTGAGGGGACATATGTGGCCTGTAGAAAATAATGCGTATGGTTATGAGCCTACCAAAACTGCGCTTACAGACCGTTACATCCTCTTGTTAGATCAGGTTGAACAGCTCATGAAATATAAAGGCCTGAGTGTTGCCGTCTATACACAAACGACAGATGTGGAGCATGAAGTCAATGGTGTTTTGACCTATGACCGTGCCTTTGAGAAAATGGATGTTGAGAGAATTAAAGAGGTTAATCAGGCAGTGATTAATGAAGGCAAGAAGTTGAAATGATAAGATTTATGCTTCCGTAGGAGCAGGAGTTAACATGAATGCAGTTGCCTGTAGATTCCAAATTAATTAAAAAACAAATCCGGTTTCTGAAAAGAAGCCAGACATCCGTCGTTCGTTATGTTCGAGTTCATTTTCTGTTAAAAAAATCTAAACTTTTTGTAGGCTGGACTTGTTAGCTAATTATCATAATTTTAAAGGCCGAGTGGCTCGGCAGGGGCTGGCAAAGTCTCTTACGCGGCTCGACTCGGTTTTCGATCACTTAATAATCAAATTCTCTGAATATGTATTTAAAAAGAATTTCCATAGTGTTTCTGCGATAACCAACGGACTTTCGCTATTATCTGATGCCAAATGACTAAGTTTCTCAAATTGCATACGCGGTACATGTGGTATAGAATTTTCCAAGTGATCCAATTCGATGGACAGATAATGATGGCTTTTAGCCCCTCCCAACAATAGAAGTTCAGCTTTGATATCTTTAGTTTTTTCAATCAGTTATTTAGCGAGTGATTCAGGAGCTATGGGAATGCTCTGTTTGACTACAAATTTATTCTACCACCAAAGTGGGGAAGAACCACTATCTGCGAAATATACAGTATGGTTTTGAACTTTATTTTCGAGGAATCGAAGACGGTAAGGTTTGTGAAAAGTTTATATTAAAGGCAACGCGTAGACATCAGTAAGGAATTGTGTTTTATGTTTTTAATACTGATATATATGCCTTATACTCCAGCCATTGATTTAAATTCAGTAGGCCTCATGTTTGTCAATTGATGAAAATTGTTACTGAATGCTGATATACTAGAATATCCGATCTCATAGGCGATTTCTGTCATATTCAGGCTGGTGCCTTTGATCAATTCCATCGCACGAATAATCCTTAGCATTTTTACATACTGGATAAAGGTAATATGCAGTTTTGCCTGAAATAGACGGGTCAGACTTCTCACGCTCATGCCCAATTGACTGGCCGTCGCTTCCAACGTAAGGTTTTCATTCAATTGACTTCGGAGCCGGTCAACAACAGCATTGAGCCGCTGATCATTGGTGGTGGGGAGCTGGATCGAAAACTTTTTAAGGTTTTCTTTCGAAAGCACGTTCCTCAGTGTTCTTAAAAACTCATATTCCCATGAACCTTCATAATAATCCCCGTGCCAGGTTTCGCTGAAAGAAAGCATTTCATACAATAGTTTGCTTACCGGGTAAATTCCCATTTCATTATAGAAACTGTCCCCGTTTTCCTTCGGAAAGTAAATATTGATTATAAACAGGTCCTGCGCATTAAACATCAGGTTATGCGGATAATTATTAGGTATCCAGATGTAATGGTTGGACGGAATATAAAAATCATTTTCCTCTGTCTGCAGGTAGGCGATACCTCCAAAGACCAAGAGTAACTGAGCCTTATCATGCTGGTGCGATGGTAACCGCTGTTCTGTTTGCTGTCGCACTACCAGGATCGAGCCGGGATTTTGGTCAACATTGTCGATAAGCTGTTGAAGCGTTTTCATTGGCCAAATTTAACAAATATTAGGCTTATTATATAAAAACACTAAACGCCAGTCGGGATACTTTTGTAATGAATTTAATAATGTCATTATGGAGCAGAAGACAATTGAAACCAACCCTAATTTAGTTCTTGAAAAGCAGGACATAAATCATAACAATGATGAACGAGCGCTCAGGGAACAACTCATTACTTTCAATCTTTTTTTTCCTGCATGCTCAGGCGGTTTAATGCCTGTGATGGACTTTTCATCTGTCATCGATGAGTTGAGCAGAATGATCAAAACCTGGAGGCAGCGCAGATCGATTAAAACCAATATAAAAAAACACTCAGATGAAACGATATAAAATTGCAGCGATTTTAAAAGCGATCATCTTTCTGTTCGTGCAGCCTGTTAAAGCTCAACTACCTGATACTGTTAATGTATTTTCATTAGAAAAAATATGGGCAGTTGCAGAAAGCCATAACCGGCAGTTAAAGCTTTCTGATCTAAATGTTGCTGAAAGTAAATTAGAGGTGCTTGAAGCGAAGGACCGTTTGCTGCCGGAACTCTCCGTAGGCGGAGATCTCAAGCTTAATTCACAGTTCCTGATCTACAACAATGGATTATTCTCCTCTCCACAGAATGTGCCCGTTTCCGAGTACGGATATGGACTTGGCTATAACTTTAACCTGGGCCTTTTTAGCGGAGGAAAAGAGAGAAGAACTATTAAGATCAAGCAGGAAGAAGAAATACGTGGCCGATATGAGCAGGATCTGCAAAAGCACAGTGTAAAATTCAATATTGCTGTTTCTTATTACGATCTCTATAAATACCTGCACTTCCGGGAGTTTATAACGGCAGAGATCGCTGCAGAAAATAAACAGCTAAAGCTCATTAAAAATATGAACAGAAATGGCATTGTACTAAAAAGTGATGTGCTTAGAACCTCGGTCAAACTGTCCCAGTTGGAATTAAGCCTTTCAGATGTTGAAAAGAAAATTGACATCACTAAACAACGGCTGAATATGCTAATGGGGCGCGAAGGTGAAGCGCAATTTTCTATTTCCTATAAAGACGGTTTTGAAACCGGTGCTTTTAAAAGTTCGGCCTATGCCGATTATATTGATATCGCGTTAAATCAATCACCGGATTACAAGATCGTGAATAGTGATATTAAGTTGACAGAGATGAGTATTAAGCAGCTGAAGGCGACTTTGTTACCAAAAGTCTCCTTGTATTCCAATTACAATTACAACTACCCCCAGATCTCATTTTATCCTTACTCAAATGATCTATGGGGGTTTGGGCAAACCGGGATCAAGGTGCAGTTCTCGATTGATAACCTGTACAAAAACAAACACGCTGTTGCACGCGCTCAAGTCGTAAATGACGAAGCAAAAGAAAACGCACGCATCAAAAAGGACGAAATCTCTATTCAGGTGAAAGAAGCTTACTTACAGCAGCAACAGTCGTTGGAAAGCGTAGAAACGGCACAAAAGGATATTATCAAAACTACAGAAATTGTTCGGGTCATCAGAAACAGTTACCTCAATCAGGAATCGCTTTTGACCGATCTTCTGGATGCAGAAAATACTTTGCTGGGAGCAAAGTTCAACCTAACAACTGCACAAACAAATTTAAAACTCAGCCATATCCGCTTACTGGCAATCATAGGAATTCTCTAATACAATATATCATGGACAAAATTAAAATAGATAAAATGATCATAGTGATAACCAAGTGGCTGGGCATCTTTCTGTTGGTGGCAATCATTTCCTGGGGCGTCATCTATTTTCTAAAAGGATACCGCTACGAATACACCAACGATGCCCAAATAGACGCTTATCTATCACCTGTAAATGCAAAAGTCGGCGGTTATATCAGTAAAATTTATTACAAAGACAATCAGCAAGTTAAAAAAGGAGATACGCTTGTGATCATTGCGCTTGACGAATATGCACTTAAAAGGAATGCCGCTTCAGCAGAATTAATGGGTTCGCGGGCCAAATTACCCATTTTAGCTTCCAATGAGGAAACGCAAATCAGAAGCATTCAGGTCATCAAAGCGCAGCTCTCAGGGGCAAAAGCAAAGCTAAATCAGCAGCAAAGAGAATTCGATCGCTATAAAAAGTTATTGGCTGATGAATCTACTACTCAGCAAAAATTCGATAACATTAGCACCTCTTTGTTGATCACGCAATCTGATCTTGATCAGGCACAAGCTTCCCTGCAGGTATCTCTATCCAAGCTGAATGACATTAAAGCACAGCGTGCGGCTATAGCAGCGGAAATCAAGCTCAAGGAAGCCCTGCTTGAAAGGCAGGAGCTTGATGTCAGATATACGGTCGTTACAGCTCCATTTGACGGGCAGATGGGGAAAAAAGCCATTCAGGAAGGACAATTGATACAGCCTGGCCAAACGCTGGCATTTTTAGTCAACAGATCAGAAGAAAAATGGGTGATCGCCAACTTCAGGGAAACACAGATCAGCCATTTCCGGACGGATCAAAATGTTATGATAGAAACGGATGCTTTTCCGGGTGAAAAATTTAACGGCGCCATAGAATCACTTTCTCCAACCACAGGCGCTCGTTATTCGCTTCTCCCTCCGGACAATGCGACCGGTAATTTCGTCAAGATCACACAACGTATACCAGTCAGGATCAGGTTCACCGACAAGCCGGAAAAACTCGCTAAACTCTCTGCAGGAATGAATGCCAATGTTTACATTTTAAGGGATTAGTGATGCAGCCACATGAAATCCCCGTCTTTAAATTTTGGGTACCAGAATGGATGGCAAGATCTGTAATATTCGCCATCCTGATGACCTGCCTGTTTAGTTTTGCTTTATACAGCAGCCCTGCCGCGGCAATGGGTTTCTATGGCATACAACCTAATGATGTTCAATACGCCATGATTGTTATTTATGGTTCAACAGTGGCTTTCCTGGCACTGGATTTTCGTATAGTGAAATACTTTTCGCCAAGGAAATGCCTGCTGGTCGCACTTGCCATCAACGCGGCGTGTTCCGTCATCTGCTTTCATATGAGGAATTGGACATCGTTCATCATCTGTCAGTTCGTACAGGGAATTACCTGTGCACTCATGTCGGGAATCGTATTGAATCTGATATTTCCAAGATTAAAATCTACACGTGCAAGGGTCATCGCTTATTCCATTCTGTATTGCGGTATACAGATATCCGTTCCACTTTATTCGATCTATTCCAGTATGGTACTTCATTATTTTGATTTCAACTGGTTATTCTATGGCTTCAATATCCTGCTCATCATCCTGGCCCTTATTGTATTGCTGACGATGAGCAGCAAAGCCAGGTTTACAAAAAAGGTTCCGCTTTACCAGATAGATTGGATGGGGTATCTTTTTTATGTATGTTTTATTTTAGGATTGGGATACATCCTGATTTACGGACGGCAGCTGGGCTGGTTCAGCAGCCGGATAATCGTTCTGCTGAGCTTAAGTAGTTCAATGATCCTAATCCTTTTTATCATCAGGGAACGAAAAATCAAGCGGCCATTGATCAACTTACAAATTTTCAAGGCAAAGAATTTCGTCCTCGGACTACTTTTGCTTTTCACATTTTATATTTTTAAAGGAAGTACGGGACTTACTTATGGTTATCTGGAAAATGTCCTGGGCAATGATCCCCTCAGCACTATCCCAATATGGTTAACTGTGATCGCGGGAACCGTCCTGAGTATGTTTGTTACCTCCCGGTTGATCTTGATGGGCTATAACCTGATAAGGATGATCATAGCCGGTTTTGGGATCATGGCATTGTATTACGTATACATGCTGAATTTTATATCCGTTCAGGGTGAAACGATTGATTTTATCCTCCCTATGTTTATATACGGTATTGCAACAGGCGTATTATTTGTTCCAATTGTTTCATTCACCACATCCGCAGCACCACCAAAAATTGCGATAAACGCCTCCTTGATTGGTATTTTCGCGCGTTTTATCGGTTTTACTACCAGTCTCGCTATTAATAATGAACTCCAATTATATACCAGATCTGCGGTTAGGGAGAAATTCCGTGAAGCGCTGATCGAGACGGCCGCACAACTTCCTGTTACTTTGTTGGATATACAAAGCAGCTATATGAATGCCGGTAGCGACGCCTATACAGCGAAAGGCGTATCGACAGGTTACTTCAATAATTTTGTCCGGGAACAGATATTGACTCGTTCTACACGCGATTATTATGATTTGATGCTCGTTGGCGTCCTGATAGTAATTGTTATTCTGATTTTTACACCACAGATTCAAAAGGTCGTTTTACGGTTAAAAAAGAGCAATATYCCTTATTAGGCCATTTTTAAATAAGCGTGTGCAAATTCTGTAACCATTTTTTTATCCGATTTTTATCTGGAATTTTTTATGATGGAAAATTATTGCTTATTAACCTAAATAGAAAGACAAAATACCTGTAAATAAATGAAATGAACAGACGCCAGGATTTTTAGTTGGCAGTATTTGTTGAAATTAATAATAAATTAGTTTAAGCTATTTGTACAGAAATCATGCGCCCATCAAAATTAATACACAATCTTTTACTGATTCTGCTATTTTGTTATGGCACCGTGCAGGGACAGTCTAATCTAATAGGAGCAGAGAAGCAAAAGCTGCCCTTCATTAAAGACAGCATTAGTTATGTCAATTCCATAAATCGTCTGGGGATGCTTTATCACATGAAGAATGTTGATAGTAGCCTTTATTATGGTATGATGTCTAAAGCTATGGCTACCAGATTGCAATATCCTAAGGGAAAGGCAGATGCGGATAATGTAATCGCTTCTGTACTTTATATTAGGGGAATGTATCAAGAGTCGCTTCAACTATACACTCAGGCTTTATCTGATTACAAGATTCAAAGGGATACCGCAAATATGAGTCAGGTCGTAATGAACATGGGGAATGTATATTTGAGTCTTGGTGATTCTACAAAAGGCCTTGATCTTTTTCGACAGGTTATTAGGACAGGAAGAAGAGATAGCATCATGAGCCTGGTGTACGCAAATTATTGCATGAGCAATCCGTCTCTTTCAAATGACAGTGCCCAGTATTACATTAACAAAACCAGGGAAATTGCATCCATGTACAAAGATCACCGGGTGCTAATTGCTGTAAAGGAGTTAGAATTCGATTTTTTAGTAAAAAAAGGCCGTTCTGCAGAAGCACTGAAGCTGCTTGGCGGTGCTTTGGCCGAAGCACAAAAATATGAGCTTGATGATCAGGAAATTTACATACTTAGCGCTTATAGCAACTATTATGCTAACCAGCCCGACAGCGCTTTGCATTATGCCTGGCGTAGCTATCAGTTGGCCAAAGAAAAGGACTATGTCCTGGAATTAATACCTATACTGACGAATATTTTAGCCCATACTACATTGAAGGGTAATAAAGATCAAATCATCAATGTTCAGAAGTTACTTGAAGGGGCGATGGCAGAAGAGAACCAGAAGCTGAAAAAATTTGTTGGGGACTACATTAAGTACAACGCGATGCAAGGTGATAATGCTGTTTTAAGTATGGTAAACAAAAATAACAAGACCAAAATATGGTTGCTGGTTTCGGTTTGTGTGGCCGGTTTATTCTTACTGCTTTTCATTTATCGTTTATACCAGATTTCGCGTAAACACGAGCGTGAGCTGCAGCAGCTTAATCTAAAAATTCTGGAGCAAAATAAAACCTTGCAGCAAGCTGATGAATTCAAAAATAAACTCTTTTCTATTTTAGCTCACGATTTCAGAACACCACTTGTCTCTACAATAGGCATTGCAGGCTTAATGAAAGACAATCCTGAATTTACAAAAACAGAAATGGAACAGTTTTATGGYGATATAGAAAGGCAAGCCAGGGGTATGCTGGAATCATTTGACACCATCTTGCAATGGATCAAGCAGCAGTTGTCTGGTTACCAGTATAAAGCAGAAACACTCGTGCTCCATGATCTGTTCTGCGAATCAGCAGATATTGTTTCGGAACAACTAAAAGCGAAAAAAATAACAGTGTTTAATCAAATTCCAAAGCATGTAACTGCAACATCGGATAAAGAAATGCTACAATTTGTTAACCGGAATTTACTGTCCAATGCCATTAAATTTTCCCCGGAGGGCGGCGAAATTGTGATTACCTATACACTGGAAAACAATTCAATGATTGTATCTGTTGCAGATCAGGGTCAGGGGATGGATGAACAAACCATCAGCAAACTATTTTCAATATCCAGCAATTTCGGTTCATCTACACAGCACGGCGCAGGAATAGCGCTTTCCATGTGTAAGGATTTTATTCAAAAGCTTGGTGGGCGAATCTGGGCTAAGAATGCAACGCCACACGGGGCAGTATTCTCCTATACAATTCCCGCCAAAGTATAATCAATTATTGATATTGAATGAGTTTCCTGATCGGTATTGAAATGTAATTTAACCTCGCAATTTTTTTCGCCACATTAAAAGTCGATTGTTCTTCTATTCGCTTCTTATTCTTATAGATTCCCCTGATTATTCTGAAAGTTTTCCTGTACCCCAGCCCGTAGTTAAATCACATTTAGCAAGATACGGATTTTATAAATCCTCCATTTATACAGATATTGCCTTTGAAAAAATATAAGATATGGAGATTAAGAATTGTTTAATAACTGACGTAGCTGAAATTCAATCGCTTTATGAAGCGGCAAGGAGTTTGCAAATTCAGAAAGAAATGGTAGTCTGGCCAGTTTTTAAAAACACATTCATTAAAAATGAAATCACAGAAAACCGGCAATGGAAAATCCTCCAGGACAATTTAATCGCCTGCAACTGGGCCATTACCTTTGAAGACAAGGAGATCTGGGGAGAAGAAGACAGGAATGATGCGATTTACATCCACCGGATCTGCACAAACCCGACATTACGCGGGAACAGATACATAGAGAAAATCGTAGAATGGTCCAGGGAGTATGCAAGACAACTGGGCAAAAGATTTGTACGTTTAGACACACTGGGTAACAACACAAAACTTATAGCGCATTATACCTCGGCGGGATTTAATTTTTTAGGAATAGTTAAATTGACTGACACCGCAGACCTGCCGGTTCATTATCAAAAGGAACCGAATTGTTGTCGTTTTGAAATTGACCTGCAAAGTTTTGCATCACGGTAATTATGGAAAGTAAAAGATTATGTAAAGCAACATGTATATTTCTCAGATAGTGGTTCTTCCCCAATTTTGGTGGTTTTAAAATGAGGCGAGTAATGTAAAATCAATGAATTAAGTGTTCATTAAAGCTTGCTGATGATTAAAGCCGTCGGATCCACTAACATATAGACGAGAATCATGATCAATGTTAGTTCCCGCAAAAAACACAAAGGAACCATCGAGATAATAAGCTTGTTTCGATTTAAAATTCAACCTTAGCCATTTCTTAGACAAGCTTTTTTGTTTTTAGCGTTTTGATTGTTGATGATCAAAATGAGCTATCTCCATAGTGCTTTTCTCGAGGCTAAAAACAGCTTAAAATGAGCCTATTGACCACTTTTCAGCGAAATCGACTGATCATTTTGGGCCGTAATATTAGGCCACATTCCGCGAAAGAGGTGGCCACATATGGAATAGTCCCCAAGACACACGATGATACAATGAATCGTAAACAAGCCAGATAGCACTCAAACAGTTCTTCAGCGAAAATCTTATCACTGCTTAATAAAAAATCCGGCTTCGCGTCAATACAATAAACTAGACAAATTCTAAGACATCCACCAAGCCAGGGGAACCGCAATCAAATTAAAGGTTGCATGTAGTAAGATGCCGTATTTTAGACCATACTTCACTCTAAGATACCCCATGGTTAAACCTCCAAAAATCTGGGAGCCAATGTAAAAAATGAATGTTGGGTCTGCCAGGGTCAATCCCTTGGCATTTGTGATATGTACGTATCCAAATAATATGGCTGTATAATAAAATAAGAAAACATAATACATCCTGAAGACCTTCACTTTCTTCAATCTGTTCAATTTGCTCATTACCAAAACAGTTGTTAGGCCAATCAGCAACAATCCAATGGCAGTAAAAAATAATGCATAGTCATTCTTAGTAAAAGTCCAGGCTACGATTTCAAGAGAGATCAATACAAATAAGATACTCCATTTAGGTTTACGCAATTGCCATCTGAATAGCAATTCCTCAGAAATCGGGGCAAATACAACACCGAAGAACATAGCCAGGAGAAACCCATACTTAAAGATGTCGAATTCTTCATATTCCCTGATTAATTTGAAATGCAGTAGCGTATAGTAGATTACTCCTATGAGCGTAGCAAATGCTATATCTAAAACTAATAACCATAACAAATCCTTCCATAGCATTTTCTTGTCCTTACTTAAAACAAGTAAGCGTGGGGACTTTAAATATTGCAAATAGGCAGAGAGCGATTCCAGCATGTATCAGAAAAATAAAAAGACAGCAATAATTAGAAGATCACATTGAGCACTTTTTGTTTCCAGCTCAGGTGGTTGTTCAGCTGCTTAGGATCGGTAACCACTATCTGAGGTTTATCCTTATGCAGAGATAGCTTACCGTGTACACTGATCTTTTTGTGCTGGTATAATTTCAAGACATCCCCGCCAAATTTGTCATAATCCTTTTTATCGATGAACACCGAAATCAGCTGATTTGGGAAATTGCCACCAACATTCAGTAAAGTATGATTTTCAAAAGCTCGTCCATCATAAACAGAATCTACCAGAACAACTTCTTTCCCGGCAGCCTTAGGAATATCCTTTAATTCCCAGTGGCCAATCACCTGATCGATCTCGACTTCCTGAGCTTTTAACCCAAAGGAAGTGGACACCAATAAACAAATCAATAAAAGCGTTTTCATGCACTAAAGATAGGATATTGGAAATGAATTTAGATATTCTTTTCGGTTCTTTAAATGCTTAAGTTTTTTTTATAACCTTTTGAGAACCAGACGATCTTTGGATCGGATTTATATAATTTTTTGTTAAACTTTACTACCTAGGTGTTGACGAATGGGGAGGTCGATACTTGCGATAGCTAATGGATTTTGAATAGATCAAATAGATAGATTTGAGATATTTATATTTAGTAGTATTATTTATTTGTTTTGTTTCTCTTGTGTCTTACTGCTGTCACTCAGCTGAGAAACATACCGAAATTGGTTCTTAAAGATGATAGCGGCACTATTTAATCTGAATTTACATTTTTTACAATTCTTTTTACAATGTTGTTGATGCCGAAATGGGCTGTTTAAATTAGGTTTGGGTAAATAACTATATTCAGATGAAAACTAATTTATTATTTCAGATGCTAATGTGCTTTTCGCTGGCGGGTTATGGCCAGCAAAAGGAAAGCTGGGTAGACAAGCCGATTTCTGAGTGGCCGAAGATTGCGCTGATCAACGAGGTGCAGTTTAAAAATGGTGACCGCTACGTTCATCCTTCTTTTAAGTATGCGGGTACGGGTTTTTTAATTGACAATGGTAAGGACACGCTGGCGGCGACTGGCAAGCACATCCTCTGGATCGCAAAAAATAAACAAAGCAAGGCGACTGAAGTCAATGCTGCGCTTAAGGAATGGGTGATGAGGCCAAAAGGTGATACACAGGATTCGGCGGTGATCGGCAAATTGCTGAATGAAGACCCGAATGAAGTGCTGGAGGCTAAGGGCTCTACCATACAGGACCGGGACTGGATTGTGTTTACAGTGAAAAAGAGTTCGTCAAATTTATACCCCTTGAAACCCCGCTATACACAAGTGAAGCCGGGAGAGAAGGTCTATATTCTGAGTTGTGCCTATGATGACAGCCTGTGTACGGTTCATGAAGGAAAAGTATATCAGAAATACGGAATGGATATCCTCATTGAGCGGGACATGAAGACGCATAAGGGCGGCTGCAGTGGTTCGCCGGTAATTGATGCCAATGGTTACCTGATCGGGATCATTACGGGCAGTGCGGGTTCTAAGGTTGGGAATGTTTCTGTAGCGATCTCCAATGAATACCTAAAGGATGTGCTGGATAACAAACCGGGGCTTAATGAGCCAAAAAAGGATTATGGGGAATTGGTTTACAATACAGTAATCAAAGATGGTGTTGGGGCGGCGACCAAGCTGTATCAGAATCTGGTTAAAGATCCAAAGAATTATTATGTGTACAATTTGCGCAGCCCAAACCGCAATGGCCTGAGGGAAACTGCAGAAAAGCTGTTGGCTGAGGGGCGCAATGAAGATGCTGTGGCGATCCTGAAGTTTAACATCAAAGTGAACCTCCATTTTTATGAGAATTATAACTTGCTGGGCAAAGCGGAGCTGGCGGTTGGAAATAATACTGGTGCCATAGCCGCGTATCAACAGTCGGTAAAATCAAATGACAGTAAAGACAATGAGGCTCATGCCGCGCTGGAAAAATTAAATGCTAAACCTTAAAAAAATGAAAAAGAAATATTTAGTGTTATTGGCCGTACTGTTCTGCTTGGCAAATACAACTATGGCAAGGCAGCAGCCAGCTGCCAAGCCGATTGTTTACAAACTGGATGCGAATACGAGCAGGCTTTTGTGGAAGGCTACGAAGGTCAATGGCGGGCACAATGGTTTTTTAGTGTTTTTCGGGGATATTGTATGCCGATGCCAAGGGCAAACTACCGAGCGGGAATTTCGTAATGAATAGCAGCTCAACCGTCAAAGTAAACTTCAGGTTTGGATGCTCAAACTGATCAGTATATACGATGATACAATGAATCGTAAAACAAGCCAGATAACCCTCAAACAGTTCTTCAGCGGAAAGTGTTAGAGGGACTTGTTTGCCATTTTTAATTGTGCCTATCAAGTGGTAGCCTATGAAAAATAAATTCAAAATATCGGACGTACTGTAACTTTATTCCTCTTGCTACCTCTAATTTTAAATCAGTTAAAAATATATACAATATGGGGTTATTTTCAGCATTAATGGGCAATGCCGGCGCGGTAAGTCAGAACGAGGTAAGGAAAAACTACGGGACACTGCTTACAGCTAATGAAGAGATCGAAATGGGGTTTAAATTGATAAGGGACACTTTCATCTTTACCAATAAAAGACTGATCGTTGTTGATGTTCAGGGATTGACGGGAAGCAAGACGGAATATGTTTCTATTGCATATAAAGCGATTAGCAGATTTAGTGTGGAAACAGCTGGTACTTTTGACCTGGATGCGGAATTAAAAATCTGGGTATCCAGTGAAACTATTCCAAGTATCCGTAAGAAATTCAATAAATCAGTGAATGTTTTTGAGGTACAGAAAGTACTTGCACATCATGTTTTAGGATAGTTTCTATTCCGGGAAAAAGAAAAAGCGGGAAGTCCGGCAGCAATTGATCCCTTTTAGACAGATGCGGCTTATATTCCATTTAAGGGTTTGACCTTACCGGACCTGGAGGACTGGTATGACCATAAATATTTGAAAATAGAGGCATTTAAATGTTCTCCTATCACAGGTGAAACGAAATTATGATCATAAGTTATGGGTTTCGTATTTTCCGGTAGCTTTTGTCAGGTCGATTCTGAATACGACAAGGCTGGTGTGTTCCTCAGTCTGAATTCCATGCGAGGTTTCTTGTGAGGGCCGGCTGGTTAAAGGCATAATCCGGTGTATAATACCCTGCATGGCCTGCTGACGTTCCTCACCAGTCAGTTCAACAAAATCTCCCCAAAGAATAGCACTTTTCCAGCGAAAGGTATCCTTGATCTGGTCTACCTGAAAGCATACCTTTGGATTGGCACGCATCATCTTAATTTTCTTTCCATTCCCCGAATGCGCATAAACCGCGTTGTTTTTGTACACATAATTAACCGGTACTACATACGTTTCACCATCGGAATGGCAACCGATCCTGCCAATCACCTGGCTTTCCAGTAAATCAATAAGCTCTTTTTTATTAAGGTCTCCTAACATTTTCTATGATTGATAAATTTTAAACCCAATTTAATTTTCAGTAAACAATTGCCATATTGATGTTTGTTTAATCCAGCTATTTATTCTTATATAAGCGTATCCTAAATCAAATATGGAAAGAAGGTATGGAAATAAATATGATCTATATCACTTTTAGTGAGGTATTTAGCAAGCTCAAAATTCTGAATGAGGTTATGTAGCTTAAGGAGTGAACAACTGCTTTTTCCTTTCTTCCCTTATTTCATCTTTATCATGATTCGCATTCGCGGTTTCAAATTGAAAACTTCAGCAAATGACCTGCATTCCGCAATTGTTACAGCCCCGAATAGGGTTGATACGATCAGTTCATTCTATGGGGTAAAGGCTAAAAACCTACTTCGGCAATATCGTGATTACCTTAGTGATTTTAAGAGCTGGGACCAGAAATCACATGCAAAATAATGGCTGTTATATCCAGAAAACCTGGGTGAACAGCTTTCTATAGACGAAACTAGTCTTTCTCATGGTGAACTTTACACGATCCTTATCAACAAAGCAGCAAAAGGTAAGAAAGGAGCCATTGTTACCATTGTAGCAGGCACCAAAGCGGAAACCGTCATTTCAGTACTGAAAAAGATTCCGGAAAGAGCAAGAAAAAAAGTAACTGAAGTTACCCTGGATAGGGCAGGTAATATGGAATTGATCTGCAAACGTTGTTTTCCTCAGGCAAACAGGTTTCAAAGCATTTAATACAATTGCTCGCTCGATACAAAACCACTATTAAACTATTCTCAACTACTTTGACAACAAATCTACCAATGCTTCAGCGGAATCTTTTAACGCAAAAATAAAGGCGTTTAGAAATCTATTTAGGGGTGTGAAAAACATAGAATTCTTCCTGTACAGACTAACTCAACTATATGCTTAGCAAGCAAAAAATCATTCTCGCTCCACAAGTTTTGGGATTGATCCCATTGAAATTGGAGCGGAAATGTGCCTTTTAAAGCAGAAAAGCTCAATTTCGTTATGAAATTGAGCTTTTCTAAGTAGTGGTATGGGCCGGGATCGAACCGGCGACACATGGATTTTCAGTCCATTGCTCTACCGACTGAGCTACCGTACCTACTTCCCGTTTGGGATTGCAAATGTAGTGTCTTTTTTTGGATGACAAAATCTTTTTTTAAAATAATTTCACTTTGTCGCATTAGTAGTTGATTATCTGTGTGTTTATTTTTTTTTGTTATTCTCTATCCAAGCTTTTTCCTTCTGTTGGTCCGGTACTGATTTGGAGAAATGCGCATACTTTTTTTGAATAATCGTGAAAAATGAAAAGGATCGTCATAACCAAGAGAAGTAGCTATCTCTTTTATTTTGGTTTCCGAATTGTATAGGAGTACACATGCCCTTTGCAATTTCAGGTGAATCAGGTAATCCATTGGAGACATACCTGTAGACTTTTTAAACATTTTTGAAAAATGTGAGGTAGACAAGTTGTTTTTACTCGCAAGATCTTCGACCGTAAGTCTCTCACTTAAATTGCTCTTCATGTACGCCACAGTTTCCTTAATCATATTCTTTTCATCCTGAACTTTAACGCTACTATGCTTTTCGGGATAAAGAAAAGTAGCCAGAAGATGATACATGCATAAATTTGTATTTGTTAGATTTTCTTTGCTATAACCAAGTTCTAAATTTTGGTACATGGATTCCCAAATTTGGATGCCCTTTTCATTCAATAAAATTTGCTGTGCACCATCATAAAGATTAATGTTAAATTCCTTGTTAAAAGTATCGATGTCCTTCCCACTAAAATGTACCCAATAAATTGTCCATGGATCATTTATGTCTGCTCCATAACTCATGGCTACTTTTGTAGCTGGTACAATAATAAACTCATTCGGACCAACATCTAAGCGCTTGTCATTGATGATGAACCATCCTTTTCCTCTGGTACAATAGATCAGTATATTATCGGTACAGCCCTCGGGTCTTTCTCTATAATGGTAAGCCGCTTTTGGGAAATAACCGATATAGGTAACATATAGTTGATTCATTACGCGATTACCCTTAATTACACTTTTCCACGCAGAGGCTGGGATACTGATGTATTTTTCTCCCTCAAATCCATCTTGTATTTTTTTCTCGTTCATGTGTCATGTATCTAACAAGTATAGGGATTATTCTTCTTATTTGGGTTTGCTATTTGATGGGATTGATCATTCTTAGTCTAGCAATAGTATTTTATTAGTGTATTCTTAAGATATGATAATGCTATTGATAAGTGAATAGTTCATGTCGATGAATGTTTTTGCTATTTTTTTATTTGTGTCTGTCGTCTATTTTTGTTTAATCCTTAACTTTTTCAACAGAGATAAGATAGTTTAATCCATTCTTTTTTAAAGTTTGTACATTTTAAAAGAAATCAAGACCAGCTACTTTTACCTTCATATAGCAACCAAGTATAACAAACCGAATGACTAGAAGACTATTTTCGCTATTTTTTTTAACAGCCTATGCTACTTTAAAAGTTAGCGCGCAACAAAAGCCATTAAATTTATGGTACGACAAACCTGCACAAATATGGGAAGAAACTTTGCCTCTAGGTAATGGAAGATTAGGTATGACTCCAGACGGCGGGATATCGAAAGAGAAGATTGTATTAAATGACATTACACTTTGGTCGGGTGGTCCTCAGGATGCTAATAATTACGAAGCTTACAAAAGTTTGCCGAAGATACGAGAGTTGATACTTCAAGGAAAAAACGATGAAGCCCAGGATCTTGTAAATAAAGATTTTGTTTGTAAAGGACTGGGTTCTGGAGGCGAAAAATGGGGCAAATACCAGGTGCTCGGAAATCTCGAAATTGACTTTAACTACGGAAACCTAAAGCCTGACGAAATAACTCCTGAAGCATATCACAGAGAATTATCTCTGGATAAAGCGATAGCCAACTGCAGCTATAAAGTAGATGGAGTAAACTATAGAAGAGAGTATTTTACAAGCTTTAGTGGGGATATTGATGTGATCAAAATAACAGCTGATAAACCCGGAAAATTRAATTGCAAAATCTCTATTAGCAGATCAGAAAAATCAGTAGTAAAAACCGAGGGAACTGAATTKCAAATGTATGGTCAACTTGATAATGGGACTGATGGCAAGGGGATGCAATATCAGGCCAGGGTAAATACAAAGTTGAAGGGGGGAAAGGTTACAGTAGATCGGAATGTTCTTATTGTAAAAAATGCAACAGAATTAGTTATTTACGTTTCTGCTGCAACAGATTTTAAAGGATTTGCATTTAAAGAGAAAACAAAGCAATTGTTATCTGCTGCTTTAAAAACTCCTTATGAACTCCAAAAAGGGAAACATATCTTAAATTATGCCAAGCTTTTWAAAAGAGTAAATATAGATTTGGGACAGGGAAAATCAGCTAAGTTTCCCACTAATAAAAGGTTAGACCTCTTTTATAAGAACTTTGCAGATGATAAATCTTTACCTGTCTTATTTTTTCAATTTGGTCGGTATTTAAGTATAAGCAGTACCAGAGTAGGCTTGCTTCCCCCAAACCTTCAGGGGTTATGGGCAAACCAAATCAATACACCATGGAATGGCGATTACCATTTAGATGTGAATGTGCAAATGAACCACTGGCCGGTTGAAGTATCAAACCTTTCAGAATTGAATTTGCCACTGGCAGAATTGGTTAAGAGTCTTGTAAAACCAGGAGAGAAAACCGCAAAGGCATATTACAATGCCGATGGCTGGATTGCCCACGTTATTACCAACGTGTGGGGCTTTACAGAGCCAGGAGAGAGTGCCTCATGGGGGGCAACAAATGCGGGATCAGGCTGGTTGTGTAATAATTTGTGGGATCACTATGCTTTTAGCCAGGATGTTAATTATTTAAAAAGTATTTACCCGGTTTTAAAAGGCTCTGCTAAATTCTATAAAAGTGTATTGATAAAAGACCCAAAAACTGGTTGGTCAGTAACCTCGCCATCGGTATCGCCCGAAAACACGTTCTATCTTCCAAATGGTAAAACGGCAAGTATATCCATGGGACCTACCATTGATAATCAGATTGTAAGAGAATTGTTTACTAATGTAATTACAGCCTCAAAGCTTTTAAATGTAGACGCAGAGTTTAGAAACGAACTGCAGGAAAAACTGAAATCTGTTCCTCCGGCAGGGGTAATCAGTAAGGATGGAAGAATTCAGGAATGGATAGAAGATTATAAAGAAACAGATTTACAGCACCGTCATATATCACATTTATATGGTTTATACCCAGCGTCATTAATTACACCTCTTTCAACCCCAGATCTTGCTGAGGCAGCAAAAAAAACACTTGAAGTAAGAGGCGATGATGGCCCTAGCTGGACCATTGCTTATAAACTATTGTTCTGGGCCAGACTACATGATGGGAATCGCGCATTTAAGCTGTTTAAAGAGATTTTAAAACCCACCTTGAGAACTGATATCAACTACGGTGCAGGTGGTGGTGTTTATCCTAATATGCTTTCGGCAGGTCCTCCTTTTCAAATTGATGGAAACTTTGGCGCAACAGCAGGAATCGCAGAGATGCTAATACAAAGTCATGACGGCTTTATTGATCTTTTGCCCGCTGTGCCTGATGCCTGGAAGGCTTACGGATCGATTAAAGGTCTAAGAGCAAGAGGAAATTTTACAGTTGATATGAGTTGGAAAGAGGGTAAGATTATCAGTTATCGCATCAGCTCAAACCATCCAAAAAGGGTAAAAGTTAAGGTAAATGGAAAGATCAGTGAGATAATGGCTTCCAGATTGTAATAAAATTGATAGCTACAATCAATTTGTGATGTATTTTAATAAAGATTAACCCTGTTTTGATCTGAGTTGATCAGGTTAGTCGCATTTTCTTCATTTTTTTTAGTATTTTTCTCTAACAAACCTAAAAACTAACCGACATGAAGAAATTTTCCCTAATTTTTTCCTGTTCCTTTTTTCTCGCATTTTATAGTTTTGCCCAGCAAGTTATCAGGGGTAAGGTAATGGATGCAAGTAACGGAACAGGAATTCCGGGCGCAAGCGTGCTCGTTAAAGGTGCTTCAACTGGCACCTCAACCCAATCCAACGGTTCTTATAGTATTTCAGTCCCTGCAAATGCCACAACTCTTGTTGTAAAATACCTTGGGTTTATTAGTCAGGAAGTAGCTATTGATGGTCGTACCGAAATCAATATCTCATTGATGCAAGACTCTGAGTCATTATCAGAAGTGGTAGTAACTGCTCTGGGTATTAAACGAAGTGAGCGCTCTCTTGGTTATTCCACTCAGGAGGTAAAAGGTGATAACCTAACGCTTACCAAAGAGCAGAATGTAATTGGTTCCCTTGCCGGTAAAATTGCAGGAGTGCAAGTTGTAGGGTCATCAGGAGCCAGCATGGGGGGTACCCAAAAGATTAAAATCCGTGGGGTTAATTCCCTTGCAGGCTCAGATCAACCCTTAATAGTGGTTGATGGAACACCGATATCTAACAGTAATTTCTCTAATGGTGGGGGAGGTGCTTCAGGTAGTGATGGAAGTTATACCGGTGCTGATTATGGAAACGTTGCTCAGGATATAAATCCTGACGATATTGAATCAGTGAACGTATTAAAAGGGCCAGCAGCATCAGCGCTTTATGGGTTACGCGGGCAATATGGCGTTATAATGATCACTACAAAAAAGGGAGCAAAAGGACCTAAAAAAGTCGATGTTCAATTTAGTTCTGCATTTTCAATTGAAAAGGTTGGGAATCTGATGCCAATGCAAAATTTATATGGGGCAGGTTCTAAACAAACCTGGAATACGCTTGATAATGGCCAGAAATATGTTCAGATGGATTATGATGAGAGCTGGGGCCCAAAAATGGATGGTACACCAGTTAGGCAAGTATTCAGTTTCTATCCTCAGGATCCTACATACGGACAGGAAACTCCGTTTGTTCCTCATCCTAATAATATTAAGGATTTTTTTGAAACAGGAAACAATGCGGTGAATAGCATATCTGTTTCCGGAGGTGGAGAAAATTCAACATTCAGGCTAAGTTATACCAATGGAAATATAAATGGAATTGAACCAAATACCTGGCTTAGAAGAAACAATCTAGGACTAAATGCTTCCCTTGATGTAACAACTAAGCTTACGGCATCTGCTAACATAAATTACGCAGGTAATAAAGGTCAAAGACCTTCACAAGGATATGATGGAGGGTCAAGAAACTTTGTGCAGTGGTTTCAACGGAATATAGATATGAAACGTTTGAAAGACTATAAATACGCTGACGGCACGTTTCTGCACTGGAACTTGGATGTGCCTAATTCCGATGGTTCGTTAGATAGCTACCAGCCTTTATACTGGAATAATCCGTATTTTGAAGCGAATGAGAACCTAAATAATGATGATAGAGATCGCATATTTGGTGATATTGGTTTAACTTATCAGGTTTTGCCTGAATTGAAATTAAGCGGCTTTGTCAGAACTGATAGCTATATTCAGAATATTGAGGAGCGGTCTGCCGTAGGTGGTCGTTATTTAAGTTCATTCTCTACTGGCAAATACCAGAACAAAGAAATGAATTATGAATTTCTTGGTCAGTATAATAAGAGCTGGGATGACTTTTCATTAGCTGCCAATATTGGTTCTAATATTTATACCCGTAAGTATAACTATTTACTTGAAAAAACAGAAGGGGGTTTAATTAGTCCCGACTTTTATAATATTGCGGCCTCAAAGGATAGGCCTACTGTTACGTCGTACCTACTTAGGCAACAGATACGAAGCTTGTATGCAATGGCATCTTTTGGATATAAAAACATCTATTATTTAGATGCATCAATCAGAAATGATAATACATCCACCTTGCCTAAAAAGAATAATTCTTACTACTATCCATCGGTTTCGGGTAGCATGGTCTTCGGCGAATTGTTAAAATGGAAACCGCTTTCATATGGAAAAGTACGACTTAGTTATGCAATTGCCGGATCAAATGTTAGTCCTTATAGAACGTCATTTGTATATGGAATTGGTGGTATATATGATGGTCCTCTAGGGACTATAAATACTATTTATGTCCCTGATGATATTAAAAATCCTGAATTAAAACCATCATTTGCTCATTCTTATGAAGCCGGTCTTGATTTGAAGTTTTTGAATAATCGTTTAGGAGTTGACTTTACGTTGTATAAACAGCAAAATAAGGATCAGATTATTGAGTTAAAAGTTTCGGGTACAACTGGATTTAATACTACTATAATTAATGCAGGTGAGATAGAAAACAAAGGGGTTGAACTCACCTTAAATGGGTCACCGATAAGATCTCAAAATTTCTCATGGGATGCTGCTTTTAACTTTGCACATAGTAAA
This sequence comes from Pedobacter sp. 05L430, assembly GCF_056397585.1. Taxonomy (NCBI): domain Bacteria; kingdom Pseudomonadati; phylum Bacteroidota; class Sphingobacteriia; order Sphingobacteriales; family Sphingobacteriaceae; genus Pedobacter; species Pedobacter sp. 05L430. Next base: position 26,808 of record NZ_JBFTNT010000007.1, read on the forward strand.
AACCTGATTAAAAAGTTGGGTACTGATTCAAAGGTTTATCCAATTAGCTCAAATACCTATGCCGGTAAGTCAGTGTTCCTTAATTCTTATGAACTGGGCTCGTACGGAAGCCTTATCGGGCAGGCCTACCAGCGTGATCCTGCAACTGGTAAAATTCTGCTAGGAGCTAATAATATGCCACTTTACACACCCGCTACTCATAATTTTGGAACAGTGCTACCTCAATACACTGGCGGATTTCTAAATACATTTAACCTCTGGAAATTTAGTATAGCGGCGATGATTGATTTCCAAAAAGGAGGCCGATTCTTTAGCTGGTCCAAAATGCTTGCCCAAAAATCAGGACAGGCGGAAGAGACTGCTGCTATGAATGACAAGGGACATAATATTCGTGATGCTGTAGCTGAGGGTGGAGGGATAAAGATTAATGGCGTGTATGCTCCAGGCACTGTAATAAATGGCACTGATGTTAGTGGACAGGAAGCCAGTCCTTATGTTGAGGCAAGGGCCTACTACAGAAACACTCTAGGAACAAATGTGTATGAAGAGTATCTATATGATGCCTCATATATTAAATTAAGAGAATTAAGTATAGGATATACGTTTGACAAAAAAATGTTTTCTAAACTGCCTTTCCGATCACTTAAGCTTGCTTTTATTGCACGTAATCCCTTTATAATAATGTTAACTTCAGCTTTTATACGCTGTATACAGGCCCGTTGCAGAACCTGGAATCGGTTCTAACTTCTCCATCTTTAGTGCCATCAGAGGGGCCCATAAGTAACCAGCTTGCGGTTGCCAAGATCTTAAAAGCTTATTTTTTCTGGCATATAACAGATAGATGGGGRGATGTTCCATTTAGTGAGGCTTTAAAGGGAAAAAATAATTATACCCCCGCTTATGATACACAACAGTCAATTTATAATAGTCTCTTTAAGTTACTGGATGAAGCAAATTCACAAATTGTTGCAGGTGATATCTCAAACGATATTGTTTATAACGGAAACATGGAGCGATGGAAAAAGCTGGGAAATACCCTTCATTTATTAATAGCACTCAGACTTTCAAAGATAGATCCGAATACAGGAAAAGTGGAATTCAATAAGGCTTTAGCTGCGGGTATTATGGAGTCTAATGAAGATAATCTTGTCTACAAACATTTGGCGAATGCGGCTAATGAAAACTATTGGTATGATCAGATTTCAAACCAAAACCGTAAGTGGTGGGCTTTAAGCAAACCATTGGTAGATTATATAAAACCACTTGACGACCCAAGACTCAAGGTTTATGGGGATGCCAATAAAGTCGGAGACTATACAGGGTTAGAGTTTGGACTTGTAGAGGGCGTTGATAAAAAGGACCCCTCGTTACTGGGGTTAGCTATTCGTAAACAGGACGCCCCGGTTTACCTGGTTACTTTTGCGCAGGCTCTTTTTGCTAAAGCTGAAGCTGCAAAAATGAACTGGATTCCAGGGGCAGATGTCGAAGCTAAAACAAATTACGACATGGGAATTGAACAGTCCGTTAGGCAATGGAACAATGATGATATTAGTGGTCTGGCAAAAATGAAAGCACATGCCGAAATTCAATATAATCCTGCAAATGGCCTTAAACAAATTGCCTACCAGCGTTGGGTTCATTTATTTATGAACGGCTTTGAAGCATGGGCTGAGTGGAGAAGGACTGGTTATCCTGAACTGAGCTCACCCGTAGGTAATCCAGCTAAAGCAATTCCTAGAAGGCAGGCGTATCCAACAGAAGAATCATCTAACAACAAAGCACATTATTCTGAAGCGATCCAGCGACAATTTAATGGTACCGATGATTTAACTGGGCGATTATGGTGGGATAAGCCTTAAGACGCAAATTGGTTATGTCAAAATCGCTTAATATTTAGACAATTGTGTAAATCTTTTTATAAGCAAATCATGCTTTCTTTGAATTAACCGAGACACAAGCCAAATCTGAATAAGAAACCATCGTAAGTAGTAGCTTTAGAAAGTCTTCTTATGATGGTTTCATCTCTTTAATGCCAGGCGCTCAGAATACCAATCATTTAATTTTTTTAAAATAAATTACCAAACGATTTGGATTAATTCTAAATAATAGTAACCTTTGCAATATCAAGAGTTTAAATGTGAACATGCAGGATTTAGTTATACTACCTTCAATCAATTTTACAGAAGTATTTAATACTAACAAAGGTGCCATCTATCAATCAGACAGTGAGAACTGCTGGTATATAGATTTTGCCGGTAAACTTGCTCGTTTCGATTATCGTAACTTACTTAAACTTAAAAAAGCAGTTTATCAGATCGATATAGAAAATTTGCTTTTAAATAGCACCAAAGCACCAGATCTTGAAATCATTTTTATCTGCGCTTGCGATCATTGCTATGTACTTTCTATCCTGGAAATTATTGCTTTAAAAGAGCTATTACAAGGTACATTTGTAATGTTAGAGCTTAATCACATCATATTCGATCGTTTGCATCGTATAGTTGCCTGATTAACTTAGAATTAGAATCTTTCCATATTACTCTAATATTATCTATTCTTAATTTATTGCATTATTTTTGATGTTATAATATCATTTAAACGATAGTAATTATGAAAGATATCATTCGCGCAAAGTGCTTACTCTCATCAGATGTAGAGACACTTATTAACCAGCAAATAAAAAAAGAAGCCCACTCATCAGCTATTTATCTTTCTATGGCTTCATGGTGTAATCGCAATGGATACGACTTTTCATCTGATTATTTTTTCAAGCAAGCCGAAGAAGAAAGAGCCCATCAGCTTAAATTCTATAAATATGTTTTAGATATGGGAGGTACAGCAATTTCTCCTGACATCACAAATATCAAAATTGAATATAACTCTTTCCGTGAGGTTTTTGAAGAAGCTTTGGATCAGGAAATTAGCGTAACCCAATCTATTAAAAGCATTGCAGCTCGTTGCCATAAAGAACAGGATTATGTAACTCTTGAGTTCTTAAACTGGTTCTTTAGAGAACAAAGAGAAGAAGAATATAAAGCTCGTCGTGCCCTTGAATTGTTTGATGTAATCGGAGAAGAAGGAACTGGAAGATGGCAGATTGACAAACACGTTGGCCAGATTAAATACGAAAGCGAGGCTTAATCTAATTTAGCCAGTTTACCCTGGTATTTTAAGGTACATACTGATGAAACAGTATGTACCTTTTTTTGTTTATTGATAATATAGGCCATGTCAAAGAAACATAAAAAGAACAAACACTCTAAGCAGGAAAAAAAGGATAAAAAGAAAAAAGACTGCTGTGAGAAATACCTTAGAGGAAAACGATGTAAAAATTGTCCCCTGGCCTAGCTTTGTAATCACTTTATGCTTTTTAATTCAGGATAACGTTATCGGCCAAATGATAGCACCGTCTGCAACGAGGCTCATAACTGTCCTTTTCGCCTAATAATATTTTCGATTCGCTAGCAACTTTACGGAAAGAGTACATCGCCGGACTACCACAACGAACACAAACTGCATTTACCTTTGTTACCAATTCTGCAATAGCCATTAGCGCTGGTATGGGACCGAAAGGTTTACCAAGAAAATCCATATCTAACCCGGCTACAATAACCCTTATTCCTTTTTGAGCAAGTTTGTTGCATACGTCAGGCAGGTCTTCATCGAAAAACTGAGCCTCATCAATACCGACAACCTGAGTATTGGCATCTAAAAGTAGTATTGAAGATGATGTTTCTACCGGTGTTGATTGAATTGAATTTAAATCGTGAGACACCACTGCATTTTCGTCATATCTGGTATCTGTTTTAGGTTTAAAGATTTCAACATTCAGCTGAGCAATTTGAGCCCTTCTTAATCTCCTTAATAATTCTTCTGTTTTGCCCGAAAACATAGAGCCGCAAATTACCTCTATGCTACCGCAAAACTCTCCTCTTCTGTAATTTTGTTCGCTGAATAACATCGTATTGTAGTACTTATAGCCTGCTAATATCAGAATTTTGTAGTACTTTTGAATGGCAAGTTACCAACATAAAAAGTCAATTCTTCCGTTATTAAATTATGATGAACCAAGGTGATATTTTCAAAAAAATAGGACAAATACTAAACGAACTTCAAGATCAGTACGAGTTTTTAGCTCATAATCCAGAGCAATTGAATGAGTTAGAACTGGAACTGTTTATGGCAAATGCCAATTTTTTGTCGGATCATGTTCAAATTGTAAAGAAGTTAAATAACAATAAGCCTGTAAAGGAAATACCTGAACATACTTTAGACAGTGTTGTAGAAAAGGAAGAGCCTTTAATTTCTCAAGAACCAGAGAATGTTCGGGAAGTGGAAGAAGTTAAGAACCACGTTCCGTCTTTTGAATTTATTTTAAATGATAATTCATCAACTGATAAGTTTGACTTCGAAGAAAAATCTGTTGATAGTATTTTTGACAGGCCATTAAGTAAAGAAGAAGAACGCATTATTGCTGAAAAGCAGAGGTTAATGGAAAGCAAGTCGCAGTTTGAAACAACTGATCAGCAGCCGACTGAAAAAGTAACTCAGGAACCTGCTCTTGTGACTAGCGGAATTGAAGAAGCAACAATTGACGAGGAACCAGAACCAATTCAGGAACCCGTTGTTTATAAAGAAGAACCAGTCGTTCAAGTACAGGAAGAACCAGAAGCGCTAGAACCTGCTCCAATACCTACTCCTGAACCTGTTGTTTTTAAAGCCCCTGAGCCAGCCAAAGCTTTTGTAAATGAAACTACACCAGAACCAATACAACAAGAGCCTGTAAGTAATGTAAGGCCTACCTTAAACGATATTCTGGCAGGCAAGAACAATAATAGCTCTGTTAATTTGAATTTGGAAAGCAACAAGCCCACAATAACAGATCTTAAAAAAGGAATAACTCTTAATGAAAAACTATTATACATTAAGGATTTGTTTAATGGCTATAATCTTGCTTATTCCGAAGCCATCGACCTGATCAATAAAATGCCTGATTTAAAGACTGCAGATACGTTCCTAAAAAATAACTATGCAGAGAAGAACAACTGGGCTTCAAAACAGACTACTGTAGATAAATTTTACGAATTGCTAAGTCAGCGTTTTTCATAGGCTTAGATAAAGCCCATTCTGTTTGAGTCCAGCTTAAGGAATATAAACAACAATATTGTAAAACTCCAAAGCGATGATCCTCCATAACTGATAAAAGGTAGGGGTATGCCAATTACAGGCACAATGCCTATGGCCATACCAATATTTATGAATACGTGGAAGAACAGGATACTGGCAACACAATAACCATATACTCTGGAGAATGTAGATCGCTGTCGCTCTGCAAGGTTAATTAAGCGAAGTAAGAGGAATAAGAACAATCCAATCACTACAAAGCAACCTACAAAACCCCATTCTTCTCCAATTGTAGAGAAAATGAAGTCAGTACTCTGAGCTGGAACATAACCATATTTAGTTTGGGTCCCCTGTAAAAAACCACGACCTGTAAGTTGGCCCGAACCGATAGCTATTTTAGATTGTATCACATTATAACCAACACCCTTTGGGTCTATCTTTAATCCTAATATCAGCTCTATCCTTGTACGTTGATGCGGTTTCAAAACCTTCTCGTAGGCTAGTTTTACCACAAATAAATAAGCAATTGCTATTATTGTTACAAGAATTGCAGAAAACATAACCTTCTGTTTTCGCTTGTTTTGATAAACAAAGAAACCTCCAATAAGCAGAATAGTAGGAATTAATACTTTTAATGGAACAAGGAAGTCGGCCACAAATAACACAATCATTCCTAAAAAGATCAGCAAAAAGTAACCAGATAAACCTTCTCTGTACATTGGAAACATGAAAGCCAAAAATACAAGAGCCGATCCAGCATCAGGCTGAAGCATGATAAGCACAAGAGGAATGCCCATAATCAATCCCGCAAAAGCTATAGATTTTAAATCTCTGAATTTAGGACTGAAGCTGCTAATATACCGGGCGAGCAATAGAGCCGTACCAAACTTCGCAAACTCAGAGGGTTGCAATCGAAACCCACCACCTAGTGATATCCAGGCCTGGTTACCACCGACATTTCTACCAACCACCAAAACAATAATGAGTAGTAGTACTGTAACACCGTATACAATAGGCGAGAAGACGCTAAAGAACTTGGCATCCAATAGCAAAATTGAAAAACCCAACACCAGACCCGCAATAACATAGATCAATTGTTTTCCGTAATTGCTGCCAAAATTAAACACAGAGGTGTCAGTCGTGTTATGTACTGAAGCATAAATATTTACGTAACCAACCGCACACAAAGCAATGTAAATTAGGATAGTAATCCAATCTACATTGAAGAAGAATCTGTTGCTTTGCTGATTAGTCATTTTTTTTATCTATCACTTTTTTTGGTTCAACAGCATTAATGCTTTTTTTAAGTGAATCCGCTTTTTTAGCAGAATCAATAAGGGCTGCTTTGGTTTTCACTTTTGGTTTTGGTAGCGCAGGAAGAATAACTTGTTTTTTCATCCATTCTACTCCACCTCTTCTGTTTGGAGGTATACTATCTTTAAGATACTTCTCTGTAATATAACTTGCAATTGGCGCCGCATAAGTGCCCCCGTAGCCAGCATTTTCTACAATAACTGCGATGGCAATTTTTGGATTATCTCTGGGGGCAAAGCCAATAAATACGGAGTGGTTTTTGCCACGTGGATTTTGTACAGTACCTGTTTTTCCACACATTATAATTCCATCTATTCTCGAAGCCAAAGCAGTACCCCACGGCGAATTTACTGCTTCCTGCATTCCATCAATTACAGGCCCGAAGTGTGCTGCATCAACACCAACATAGTTTTTCTTTAGATATTCCTTTCTAATCACATGATCTTTTCCGATAGATTTAACCAGGTGAGGCTTTATATAATAACCTTTATTAGCAATGGCCGCCATAATATTTGCCATCTGTAAAGGGGTTGCATCCATCTCGCCTTGCCCAATGGCTAACGAAATTACAGTTGAATAGCCCCAATACTTGCTGTACTTTTTTGAATAATAAGATGCGTCGTATAGCCTTCCTTTACGCTCTCCCGGTAAATCTATACCAAGGGTATCGCCAAGGCCCCAGAGCTTTACTTTCTTTTGCCAGTAATCATATGCTACTTGCTGATTCCTATTAAATTTTTTCTGTGTTAATAGTTTCTGAAATACATAACATGCATAAGTATTACATGATCTGGCAAGACCTCTTCGCAATGCAATATTTCCGTCAACGTGCTCACATTTAGTAGTGTGGTTTCCAACACGGAAATAGCCCGGGCAATTAAATGTGGTGTTCTCATCAATAACGCCTTCCTGTAGCCCAATCAGCGCATCTAAAGGCTTAAAAGAAGATCCTGGCGAATAATAACCTTGTATAGGACGAATGTTAAGCACACGGTTTGGATTTTTAAGTAAATCCATATAATTATTGCCCTGTTGGCGGCCAACCATTAAATTCGGATCATAACCCGGACTACTTACAAAAGCGAGGATTTCGCCAGTAGCAGGTTCTATTGCTACTATACTGCCTACCTTATTTTTCAGTAATTCTTCACCTAGTTTCTGGATTCTTACATCCAGAGAAGATATCAATTGCTCTCCTGAAACCGCCGAAGTATCGAATTTCCCTTCCGCATAACTACCCTTTGGTACATTGTGCGCATCATAAAGCATATTTACTACACCCCGTTCACCTCTTAGCGCAGTTTCATAAGCTTTCTCTACACCTGTTTTTCCTATGTAATCTCCAGGTCTGTAATAGCCTTCAGATCTTTCAATATCGGTAGGGCTTACTTCTTTTATATACCCTAAAAAGTGACCGGCTATGCTATCGGGATACTGTCTTATCGTTCTGCTTTGTACAAAAAAACCAGGGAAACGATATAGTTTTTCTGACAGCGATTGATAAATACTTACGGAAAGTTGTTTTTCAAATATGCTAGGTTGGTATCTCGACTGGTTTAAAGCTTTCTTAAAATTCTTTTTGAATTTTATGGTATCAATACCAATAATGCCACAAAGAGCAAGCGTATCAAATTCTTTTACGTCGTTAGGTATAACCATTAAATCGTATACCGGCTCATTCTGTACAAGAATCTTTTCGTTTCTATCTAAAATAACCCCACGGGCCGGAAAAGTGTAAAGCTTCCTCAACACATTACTCTCTGCAGAAAGGAAATATTTGTCGCTAAATACTTGTATATAAAAAAGTGTACCTAATAATATCAATGAAACAACAATGAATAATCCTTGTACAATATATTTTCGGTTAAACAGATTATCCATTAGCGTACCTTTCTGTTATAAAATATAAACTCGATCAAGGTAACAAGAAACAGTGTGAAAATTCCACTTAAAAGACACTTTAGTAGCGTGTATGAAAATTCAGTTAATCTAAATGTTTCTAAAAAGAACAGCACAATGTGATGTGCAAAAGTGCATAAAAAAGCATATAGAAGAAACCATTTAATGCCCATATTTCCCAGAGTAGGTTCCGGTTCATCAAAGCCATCCCTGCTTACCGTTACAGAAATAAACAGTATCCTTACAAAAACTAAAGTTACACAAGCTGCGGTATGAACACCCAATGTATCATAAAATGCATCAAGAGTTAAACCGGTAACAAAGGCGATTAAGTAAAGTAACAGGTTGGGAATTCCAAATGGAAGCAATAGCAAAAACAATATGTAAACAAAAGGAGTTGCCATATTGTAGAAACTCAAATTCCTTAGTAAAAGGATTTGAAATAAAAGTAGTATAAACCACCTGACTACGTTTGTTAATACTAATCTACTGCTCATTGGGTAATTTCGCTTCTAATTCTGTTTGTTCCTTTGCTAGTTTATTTTTAATGACGTAAACGTATTGTAAGGTACTAAAATCATTGAACAGATTGATTTCAATGGTCATGAAGTTATCTCCGGTGGATATGCCAGTGTTACTAACTGTGCCCACAGGAATGCCCGAAGGAAAAAATGAGAACCCCGATGTAACTACCGTATCCTTTAGATTTACTTTAAAGTGATTAGGAATATCTTTAATATAGGCCTTTCTGTAATCGGAATTTCTGTCGCCCCATACTAACGATCCTACCGCATTGTTTCTCTTTAGGCTCACGCTAATGTGCGTGTCCTTATGTAGTAGCGAACGTACAGTAGCTAAGTGCTCAGAAACATCCTGTACAAAGCCTACAACGCCCCTTCCTGGCGAAATGACAGGCATATTAGTTTCCATGCCATCGGCTTTGCCACGATTAATAGTGATAAAGTTATTCCGGTTGGTAATGGAGTTTTTAATAACCCTGGCCGAAAGATAAGTGTATTGAGGTACTCCGGCCGTGTCTTTTACTACAACATCCTTAGCCGTGTCTATATTTTTAAGGGCAAGTATCTCCGTCTTCAGTTTCGCATTCTCTACTGCCAGGCTATCATTTACAGAACCCAGGTTAATGTATTTTTTTAATACATTAAGGTTGTTGTACACATCACCAACAACTTTATTTGTCGAGTTAATGGTTACACTTCGTTGGTAGGAGTTGTTTCTTACGGTAAGAACAACTCCAACAGTAAAGAAAATGATGAAGAAGAAAAATGCGTTATATCTGCTTATAAAAATCCAAAGGTTACGCATATTCTAAATATAAGAGGGAAGCCCTTAGTTTATCTTCATTTAATTATTGCATTAAAAATTTGAAACCGCCAATGTTTTTTAAGGCGATACCTGTACCACGTACAACTGCACGAAGAGGATCTTCTGCAACGTGAACAGGCAATTTCGTTTTAGCAGCTACACGTTTATCTAAACCACGAAGCAATGCACCACCACCAGTTAAATAAATACCTGTTTGGTAAATATCAGCAGAAAGCTCTGGCGGAGTAATCTCTAAAGCTTTAAGAATAGCCTCTTCGATTTTTGAAATTGATTTATCTAAGCAATGCGCAATCTCAGTATAAGATACGGTGATCTGTTTAGGAACCCCAGTCATCAAGTCTCTTCCCTGTACCGCAAAATCAGCTGGTGGATCCTGTAATTCAGGTAATGCAGCACCAACTTCAATTTTAATTTTTTCAGCAGTACGATCGCCAATCATAATGTTGTGCTGGCGACGGATGTAGTTTACAATATCAGAGTCAAAGTTATCTCCCGCAACGCGGATAGACTGATCACACACAATACCTGATAAAGCGATTACCGCGATCTCAGTTGTACCACCACCTATATCAATGATCATGTTGCCCATTGGTTCTTCCACATCAATACCTATACCTACTGCAGCAGCCATAGGCTCATGGATCAGATAAACCTCTTTAGCACCTGCAATTTCCGCTGAATCTCTTACTGCACGTTTTTCAACTTCAGTAATACCGGAGGGAATACAGATTACCATTCTTAACGAAGGGAACATCCAGCCTTTACCGCCATTTAACATGCGGATCATACCTTTGATCATGGCTTCAGCAGCATTGAAATCAGCAATAACACCGTCTTTAAGTGGTCTAACTGTTCTGATGTTATCGTGGGTTTTACCCTCCATTTGCATGGCCTGCCTGCCAATTGCTATAATTTTATTTGTTTGTCTGTCAAAAGCAACAATTGAAGGTTCATCAACTACTACTTTGTCATTATGTATAATCAAGGTGTTTGCCGTACCTAAATCGATAGCAACTTCTTGTGTAAACCAATTAAATAGACCCATTTATAGGTGATAATTTAAGTATTAAAAATTCTGTGTACTATAGTAATGTAAAACTACGTCTTTTTATTGTATTGAGAGACAAATAAAGTTAGTGTTTGAAATGTCTGATGCCAGTAGTAACCATCGTTATACCTTTTTCATTAGCCATATTTACAGAATCAGCATCTTTAATAGAGCCACCTGGCTGTAAAACTGCAGTAATTCCTGCTTCAGCAGCAATTTCTACACAATCAGGGAACGGAAAAAATGCATCTGAAGCCATTACAGAGCCTTTTAAGTCAAAACCGAAAGCCTCTGCCTTTACAATTGCTTGTTTTAATGCATCAACTCTTGAAGTTTGACCAACACCGCTAGATAATAGCTGATCGTTTTTAACAAATACGATGGTGTTTGATTTTGTATGCTTTACAATTTTATTTGCAAAATGCAGATCAATTAATTCCTGGGCAGTAGGTGCTTTTTCTGTTACAGCGGTCATTTGATCCGGACCTTCGATAACTAAATCCTTATCCTGCTCAATAACTCCGTTTAACAAAGTTTTAAATTGTTTTTTGCTCAATTCTACATCGTTTCTCTGTAAAATTACCCTGTTCTTTTTAGCACGGAAAAGCTCAACAGCTTCAGGCTGATAAGAAGGAGCAATTAATACTTCAAAAAACAATTTATTAATTTCTGTTGCTGTAGCAAGGTCAATCTCTCTGTTGGCAATTAATACACCACCAAATGCAGAAACCGGATCACAAGCTAAAGCTACGTTCCAGGCATCTAAAAGATTTGTTCTTGAAGCTACGCCACAAGCATTTGTATGTTTTAAAATAGCAAATGTAGGCGCCTCAAATTCGTCAATTAATGCAACAGCAGCATCAACGTCAACAAGGTTGTTGTAAGAAAGCTCTTTGCCATTTAATTTAGTGAACATTGCATCTAAATCGCCATAAAACACACCTTGCTGATGTGGGTTCTCGCCATATCTTAAGATTTGTGCTTTGCTGATACTTTGTTTAAATACGTTAAGCGGTTCTTCAATATTGAAATAATTGAAGATTGCAGTGTCGTAGTTAGAAGAAGTATGGAATGCTTTTTTGGCGTATGCTTTACGTTGAGCTAAAGTAGTCTCTCCATTCTGATTTTCCAGTTGCTCCTGTAAAGTTGAATAATCATCTTTAGAAGCAAGGATTACTACATCATTAAAGTTTTTAGCTGCTGCTCTGATCAGTGAGATGCCACCGATGTCTATTTTTTCAATAATTTCTTCTTCAGAACCACCAGCTTTTAGTGTTTCTTCGAAAGGATATAAATCAACAATAACAAGATCTATTTCTGGAATCTCATACTGAGAAATTTGTTCCTGATCTGAAATTAAAGCTCTGCGGTTTAAAATACCACCAAAAACTTTAGGGTGTAAAGTTTTAACTCTTCCGCCTAAAATTGAAGGATAACCCGTAAGGTCTTCAACTGCGGTAACAGGTAAATTTAAATCTTTAATAAATTGTTCTGTACCTCCGGTAGAAAACAATTGAACACCTTGTTTTGCCAGCAGGCGAACTAAAGGCTCTAAACCATCTTTGTAATAAACTGAAATTAAAGCGTTTTTGATCTTTATCGATTGAYTCATTAGAGAAAAATTTTGAGCCGCAAAATTAGTTTTTTTAACCGAGAAATTAGTATGCCTAAATAATAAAAATATACTATTTTTTTATCTTTTTAATAATCCCATCTATGATACGGGGATAATGCTGGTGCTCTAATTGCTGGCCTTTAAACTTAATCATTTCCAAATTATCGTCTTTGTCAATACGGTATTTTGCCTGATAAATATATTCTCCTTCATCGTAATTTTCATCAACATAATGTATTGTTATGCCACCTTCAGTTTCCTTGGCAGCCAGTACCGCATTATGTACATGATCTCCATACATTCCTTTTCCGCCAAACTTAGGTAATATAGCAGGGTGTATGTTTACAATACGTCCCGGATATTCATTTATTAAATTTTTAGGGATTAGCCATAAAAATCCTGCTAATACAATCAGATCCACATCCAGATTTTTTAGCAGATCAATAATATTATCGGTTTGATAAAATTCATGTCTGTCAAAAATATGAGAAGGGATTTCAAAATTGTCTGCACGCTGTAGAACGTAGGCATCAGGGTTGTTGGTAAGCACCAATGCAATTTCTACTTCAGGGTTATTTTTAAAATGCTCCATTAGCTTTTGGGCGTTAGATCCTGACCCTGAGGCAAATATGGCTATACGTTTTTTCATGGGGCAATATAAATTGAGGCTATTTATTCTTTTTCAAAGGTAGTAATGTTATCATTATGTCCAAAAATAGCATTTTAAGCGTTTAATGAAAGCTTTTAATTCGGTTTTTTGATTGATAAATATAGCTGTTGGTATTGATCGGCACTGTGTTAGAATGTTGCTGGTTCGACGCTGGTTCGACATTACTTCGCAAAACAGGTGTTTTTTTCGAACAATTGGTGCTCTAAATTCGATTTATCTAATATCTAACATGTATTAATGTGGTATATTGATGATACAAGTATTTATGTTGGAGAAGATTAAAAAAAATATTTATGTTCTGATTTTGCATTTTAAAAACATTAGTTCTATATTTGCAGTCCGAAAAATAAGAAGAAATAAAAGAGCTGGTCTCAACATAAAATATTTTAATAACAAAAAATGGCAAATCATAAATCTTCATTAAAAAGAATTAGAGCAAACGCAACTAAACGTTTACGTAATAGATATCAAGCAAAAACAACTCGTACGTTTATTAAAAGACTGCGTGCTGCTGAAGATAAAAAAACAGGACTAGAATTACTTCCTAAAGTAGTTTCTATGTTAGATCGTTTAGCCAAAAAAAGCGTTATTCACAAAAATAAAGCAGCTAACAACAAATCTAAATTAACTAAGTTTGTTAATAGCTTAAAATAAACATAGCTTTACAATATTGTAAAAGGGATATGCATTGCATATCCCTTTTTTTATGTTCAAAAAAGCGTTCCAATGAAACCATATCAACCAAAACTGGGGATAAAATTATGGGCAGAGGCAGATAGGCCTCGCGAAAAACTATTACTTAACGGCCGCAGGCATTTAACCGATGCCGAGCTTATAGCTATTTTAATTGGTTCTGGAAACAGAAATGAAAGTGCTGTTGATCTAAGCAAACGAATACTTGCCGAGTATGGAAATGATCTGGATGCACTAGGCAAAGTTTCTGTTAAAAGCCTTTCGAACTTTAAAGGCATTGGAGAAGCAAAAGCAATAGCTATAGTTGCCGCATTAGAACTGGGTCGTAGGAGAAAGGATACAGGAGCAACAGAGGTGGTGCATATAGCATCATCAAAGGATGCCTTTGAAATAATGATGCCGGTTTTTGCCGACTTAAATCATGAAGAGTTTTGGATCTTGATCTTAAATACGGCAAATAGGGTAATCGGAAAGCAGATTATTAGCAAAGGTGGGTTGGCAGGTACGGTAGCAGACCCAAAAATTATTTTTAAAACTGCACTTGAACATAACGCAGCTTTTATTATTCTTGCTCATAATCATCCTTCAGGAAATCTGAAGCCCAGCAGTCAGGATTTACAGCTTACAAAGAAGCTGGTAGAGGGAGGGAAGATGCTTGATTTACAAGTATTGGATCATCTTATTCTTGCAGATAAGGGATATTATAGCTTCGGAGATCAAGGGTTAATCTGATAAACATGAATTTTCCCGTTCGTTTTGAGCTTTTTGGTGAGTTATATCATTGGCATTATATTTTTGAAACACTAGCCTTTCTTATAGGCATTAGGGTTTATTATTTCTTAAAGAAAAAGATAGTTGATCCTATTTCTGATGAAAACAGGTTGTGGATTATGCTGGGGGCAATGATTGGTGCACTTATTGGCTCCCGGGTCATTGCTGCGCTTKAGGATCCGGAATCAATAAAACATTTAAGTTTGCTGGCATTCTTCAGTAATAAAACTATCGCAGGAGGTTTTATTGGAGGGTTGTTTGGCGTAGAGCTTATCAAAAAAATTATAGGCGTAAAGATTGCCTCCGGTGATCTTTATGTAATACCAATTATAGTTGCCTTGTTTATTGGGCGCATAGGTTGTTTTTTAATGGGTATAGATGAGCCCACTTTTGGTGTTGAAACACATTTTTTTACGGGGATGGATCTGGGTGATGGTTTAAAAAGACATCCAGTGGCACTCTATGAAATGATCTATATGGTGTTTCTTTTCCTATTCTTTATTTTTTTGAAAAAGAGGCTGATCAATGGCGATCACTTTAAATTGTTTATGGTTTTATATTTTTTATATCGATTTCTGGTAGAATTTATTAAACCGTATCACCCATTGTTTTTGGATTTAAGTGTGATCCATTGGATTTCATTGTTTATATTCAACTATTATTACAAATTTATTCTTCGCATCTCAAATAGCATCCTCAAATGAAAATAAGAAATTATATCTATTACGATTATACAAAAAGTCTGTGTCCGGAATGTCTGGAACTAATAGATGCAAAAATTGTTTTTCAGGATGAGAAGGTTTATATGCTAAAACATTGTAAAACCCATGGCGATAGTAAAGTTGTGATTGCCGACGATGTAGAGTATTACAAGCAGATCAGAAATTACAACAAACAGTCTGAGATGCCTTTGAAATTTAATACCAAGGTACATTATGGTTGCCCATATGATTGTGGCCTCTGTACAGATCATGAACAGCATTCGTGTTTAACAATAATAGAAGTAACAGACCGATGTAATTTAAGTTGCCCAACCTGTTATGCTATGTCTTCTCCGAGTTATGGTAGGCACAGAACTCTTGAAGAAATCAATAAAATGATGGATACGGTAGTGGCGAATGAAGGGGAGCCGGATGTGGTTCAGATTTCTGGAGGCGAGCCAACTGTGCATCCCGACTTTTTTAAAATTCTTGATCTTGCAAAGAGTAAGCCCATTAAACACCTAATGGTAAATACAAATGGAATTAGAATTGCAAAGGATATTAATTTTGTTGAAAAGCTGGCCTCATATATGCCTGATTTTGAAATTTATCTTCAGTTTGACAGTTTTAATGCAGCCGTTTTAACAAAGTTAAGAGGAGAAGACCTTACAGAAGTAAGGAAAAAGGCGATAGATAATTTAAATAAGTTTAATGTTTCGACCACATTGGTGGTAACGTTACAAAAAGGCTTGAATGACCATGAAATTGGTGATATCCTAGATTACGCTTTAAAACAAAAATGCGTGCGTGGAGTAACATTTCAGCCAACCCAGGTTGCCGGCAGAAATGACAATTATAACGATCAGCAGGGAAGGATAACGCTTACAGAGGTTCGTAGGAAAATATATGAACAGTACCCATTGTTTACCCCGCAGGACCTGATTCCGGTGCCTTGTAACCCTGATGCACTTTGTATGGCTTATGCGTTAAAAATTGGGGATGACGTAATACCTATGACACATTTAATTAATCCAGAAGATTTGCTGAACAATTCAAAAAACACCATCGTTTTTGAACATGATGAGAAACTGAAGGAGCATCTGCTGAATTTGTTTAGTACAGGAATATCTGTTGATTGTGCAGAGGGAGAGTTTGGAGAGCTTATGTGTTGTTTGCCAAGAGTAAAATCAGATCATTTGAATTATAATAACCTGTTTCGCATCATTATAATGAACTTTATGGATCCTCTGGATTTTGATGTACGGGCAGTAAAAAAATCATGTGTTCATATTGTGAGTGATAAAATGAAGATCATCCCATTTGAAACAATGAATATTTTTTACAGAGATAATAAAATCGATGATATCAGAGAAAAGTTAAACGAACGTTTTAAATTAATACAGTAATTATGATTGCTCTTCTTTTATTGTATTGGGCAGCTGTTGCCATCATATTTATAGTTGGTATTATCATGATGATTGTAGCGACAGCAAATAACAAACCTGTAAAGCCGGGTCTCAGATTGGTTATTCTATCAGTTATCTTATTAGTAATAGGAGCAGGAGCATGTGCCATTATGTTATCGGGATTGGGAGGTATGCATTAATGGCATTTCTCTTTTAGCATTCCCCTTTAAAATATTATCTTTGCGTTTTCCCAGTATTTCATACTAGATACCAGATAATGAAGATATCATACAATTGGCTTAAACAATTCATACAAACTGATAAAACACCTCAGGAACTTTCTCTTATATTAACAAATATTGGACTGGAAGTAGAAAGCTTAGAAACCGTGCAGCCTGTTGCTGGTGGTTTAGCCGGATTGGTTATAGGTCATGTGTTAACTTGCGTACAACATCCTAATGCAGACCGTCTTCGTGTTACAACCGTTGATGTTGGCGGACCAGATATTTTACAAATTGTTTGTGGTGCTCCAAACGTAGCTCAGGGCCAAAAGGTTGTGGTTGCTACTGTTGGCACTACCGTTTACCCAAATGAAGGGGAGCCTTTTAAAATCAACAAATCAAAAATAAGAGGAGAAGTATCCGAAGGGATGATCTGTGCAGAAGATGAGATTGGTTTGGGCGTTTCTCATGACGGAATACTTGTTTTGCCAGCCGATACTGCAATTGGTATTTCTGCTAAAGAATATTTTAAGCTGGAAGATGATTATCTTTTTGAAATAGGTTTAACACCTAACAGGGCAGATGCTGCTTCGCACTTAGGTGTAGCAAGAGATTTAGCTGCTTATTTGCGTAAAAGTATTCAGATGCCTGACGTTTCTGGCTTTAAAACGAATAATGAAAACCTTAAAATTGAAGTTAAGGTTGAAGATACGAATGCTTGTCCGCGTTATAGCAGTGTTACCATAAGTGGAGTTACTGTCAAAGCTTCTCCAGATTGGCTTCAGGATAAATTAAAAGTAATAGGTATCAGACCCATCAATAACATTGTAGATATAACCAATTATGTTTTACATGATCTGGGTTTACCACTTCATGCTTTTGATGCTGATCAGATAAAAGGTGCTAAAGTTTTTGTTAAGAAATGTGCTGAAGGAACACCTTTTGTAACGCTTGATGGGGTTGAGCGTAAGCTTTCTGCTGAAGATTTGATGATCTGTAATGCAGAAGAACCTATGTGTATTGCAGGGGTTTTTGGAGGCAAAACCTCGGGAATAACTGATGCCACTAAAAATGTATTCCTGGAAAGTGCCTATTTCGACTCTGTTTCTGTGCGTAAAACGTCTAAACGCCATGGTTTAAAAACAGATGCTTCGTTCAGGTATGAGCGTGGTGCTGATCCAGAAATAACAACTTTTGCTTTAAAACGTACAGCGCTATTAATTCAGGAATTGGCAGGCGGTGAAATCGCTTCGTCGGTTTCAGATGTTTACGCTAATCCTATAAAGCCTTTTGATGTTGAAGTTAGCTATCAGAACATCAATAAATTAATTGGAGCTAATATTCCCGATGCAGAAATTAAAGATATAATTACTGCATTAGGCATTGAAGTGGCCAAAGAAACCACCGAAGGTTTGGAGCTTAAAGTGCCAAGCTTTAAAGTTGATGTAACCCGCGAATGCGATGTTACTGAAGAGGTTTTAAGGATTTATGGCTATAATAATATTGAGATTCCTAGTAAAATAAATGCATCACTATCTTATGGCACTAAGCCAGATAAAGAGCAAACACAGCATGTTATTGCTGATATGTTAACTGCTAACGGCTTTTTAGAGATCTGGTGTAATTCATTAACAAAGGGAGCTTATTCAAAAGTGCCTGAAGAAGCAGTACAGATCTTAAATCCATTAAGTTCAGATTTAAATGTAATGCGCCAGGAATTGCTGTTGCCTGCCCTGGAGAGTGTTGCTTATAATTTAAACAGGAAAACTGCTGATATTAAATTTTATGAATTTGGTAAAACCTACCATTTGATAAATGAGAAATATGTAGAGCGCCCAAGGTTATTAATTGTGTTGTCAGGTTCTAATCAATCTGAGCAATGGAACCATAAAGCCTCGCCGGTAAGTTTTTATAATTTAAAAGCTGCAGTTGATGCCGTTATTGGTCGCCTTGGCATAACAAACTATCAAACTGAAGAAGTTAAAAATGAAAGCTTTGCTTTTGGTTTAAAATACTTTAGAGGTGATAAAGCAATTGTAACTTTTGGAGCTGCAACAGCTGCTGATAAAAAGAAAGCTGATATTGATAAAGATGTTTATTATGCAGATTTTGATTGGGCACAGCTTTTAGATATTATAAAGAAAAATAAAATTATAAATAAAGAAGTTCCTAAGTATCCATTAGTAAGAAGAGACTTATCTATGCTGGTAGATACTAATGTGACTTTTGATGATTTAAAGACCATAGCATTCAAAACAGAGCGGAAATTGATTAAGAATGTACAGGTGTTTGATGTGTACGTTGGAGATAAACTACCTGCAGGAAAGAAATCATATGCACTTAATTTTACCCTTCAGGATGAAGAGCAAACATTAACGGATAAGCAGATTGATTCCGTTATGCAAAAGATTATATCTAACTTAGCGCAAACAGCGAAAGCAGAAATCAGAAAATAAGTAAGTGTTTTCTGAAAAAATAATATTTTAAATAAAAAACAACTTTAGTAGAATGTCTTCTGTAGCAGATCAGTTAAATTCAGTATTGCAAAAAACAACTCGTTTAATAGAGCTTTGTAATGCTTTGCAGGAAGAAAATGATTTATTAAAGCTTGAGAACCAGTCAGTAAAAGTTGCCCTTGATACATCAAAAAACAAGAACACTGAGCTTGAGGAAAAGCTTAGAGTTTTGAAGCTTGCGAAAAGTATTGAAGGAACAAGTGAAAAGACACTTGATATAAAGCAAAAAATTAACGATTTTGTGCGTGAAATAGATAAGTGTGTTGTATTACTTAAGAAATAAGGAATACTTGAAAAAGTGAAACAAAGCTAAAAAATGGGAGAAATCTCTATAAAAATAACTATTTCCGATCGTATTTACCCCTTAAAGGTCAATACAGAAGAGGAAGAAATTGTAAGGCGAGCAGCCAAGATTATTAACGAGCGCATAAAAGATTATCAGGAAAATTATGCCGTTCGCGATAAACAGGATTTGCTTTCTATGGCAGTACTGCACTATGCAACGGCAGTGTTGAGAGTAGAAAACAAAGTCCAGGATCAAGATACTGCTGTTGCCGAGAAGGTGGAAGAATTGGATAGTTTATTAAATGATTTTTTTTCGAAATAAGATCGTTCTTTATATTAGTTAAGACAACAAAGATATTAGCCGCAGCTAGGTTTTTGAGTTTCATTATTTTTAAAACTTAACACTTCAATATTTATAGGATTAAGAAGGTGTATTTCATTTGCATTTATGTACCTGAAAATGACTTAAATCCYAATTATAATTAGTTGAGGTTTTTAAAACTTTGGGGCTCAATAAAGTTAGTTGCGGTTTTTTTTTAAACGAATTTTTAACAGTGATGCAGCGTGTATGAGCTGATTTATATAGAAAAATAGAATGGAAATATTAGGATACGTACTTGCCGGATTAGTAATCGGCATTTTAATAGGCAGATATCTGCTGCGTAGCCTGCTTAAGAAGCAGGAAATTGCAGTTCAGAGCAAGGTAAAGAAGATACTTAAGGATGCGGAAAGTAACGCTGAGATCTTAAAGAAAGACAGATTGCTAGAGGCAAAAGAGAAATTCCTCCAAATGAAATCTGAGCACGAGCAAGAAGTAAATTCCAAAAATAACCAGATCAATCAACGAGAGAATACTTTAAAACAAAAAGAACAGTCTTTAAACCAGAAGCTTGAAAACGCTACCCGCAAAGATCAAGAACTTGATAATCATAAAAAGAACCTTGAAAAGCAAACTGAAATTGCATTAAAGAAACAAGAAGAAGTTGAATTGTTGAAAAACCAACATGTAAAGCAATTGGAAACTATTGCAGGTTTAAGTGCTGATGAAGCAAAAAGCCAGTTGGTTGAAACAATGAAACAGGAGGCACGCACACAAGCAATGATCCAGGTTAAGGATATTGTTGATGAAGCTAAGCTTACTGCAACAAAAGAAGCAAAGAAAGTTGTTATACAAACCATACAGCGTACTGCAGTTGAGGCTGCTATTGAGAATACGGTTTCAGTTTTTCATATCGAAAGTGACGAAATTAAAGGACGTGTTATTGGGCGAGAGGGTCGTAATATCCGCGCTTTAGAAGCTGCAACAGGTATTGAGATTATTGTAGATGATACTCCTGAAGCAATTATCTTATCAGGATTTGATCCGGTAAGAAGAGAGATAGCGCGTTTGGCTTTACACCGTTTGGTAACTGATGGTAGAATTCATCCGGCCCGTATTGAAGAGGTTGTTGCTAAAACCAAGAAGCAGATTGAGGATGAAATTGTAGAGATAGGAGAGCGTACTGTAATTGATTTGGGTATCCACGGGTTACATCCTGAATTGATCAGAATGGTTGGTCGTATGCGTTACCGTTCATCTTACGGACAAAATTTATTACATCACTCACGTGAGGTTGCTAACTTCTGTGCTACTATGGCGGCAGAACTTGGTTTAAATGCAAAAATGGCAAAACGTGCAGGTCTGTTACATGATATAGGTAAGGTGCCAGATGATAATCCAGAATTACCTCACGCTATTTTAGGTATGCAACTGGCTGAGAAGTATAAGGAACATCCTGAAATTTGTAATGCTATTGGAGCTCACCATGACGAGATAGAAATGACTTCAATGATATCTCCTATTGTACAGGCTTGTGATGCCATATCAGGTGCACGTCCGGGTGCTAGACGTGAGGTAGTTGAAAGCTATATTAAACGATTAAAAGAGTTGGAAGAGCTTGCGCTTTCTTATCCGGGTGTAGAGAAAACATTTGCGATACAGGCAGGTAGAGAGCTTAGGGTTGTGGTTGAAAGTGAAAGGGTAACTGATCAGCAGGCAGAACTATTGGCAGCTGACATCTCGAACCGCATTCAAACAGAGATGACTTATCCAGGTCAGATTAAAGTAACTGTAATAAGAGAGACCAGATCTGTTTCTTTTGCGAAATAGCATAAGCGAACCTGCAATTATTACTGCAGGCTATTAATATTTTATAAAAGCGACGGTTTATTCTGTCGCTTTTTTTATTTTTACTCAGTAAACTTATAACGATATGAAAACGGAGCAAAGAAGTGAGGTAGATGTCCTTTTTGATAAATATGCCGAAAGCCATCAAAACCCTTCAAATGAAATTATTCACTGGATTTGTGTTCCTCTAATTGTGTTTAGTTTATTAGGTTTGGTTTGGGCCATTCCTTTTCCGCATATCGGATTTTTGGGAAGGTACAATGGATACCTGAACTGGGCTTCGTTCTTAATCGCCTTTTCTGTTTATTACTATTTAAAGCTTTCTCCTGTATTGTCGTACCTGATGCTGTTGCTCATTTTTGGAATGAGTATGATCATTGTTCAGCTAGAGAAATGGGAGGCCAGTGGTGGACCAGCATTGTGGCTGGTGTGTTTGGTGATTTTTGTAATTGCATGGATAGGGCAGTTTATAGGGCACAAGATTGAAGGAAAGAAGCCTTCGTTTTTAGATGATGTTAAGTTTCTATTAATCGGACCGATTTGGTTATTGCACTTTATTTGCAAAAAAGTAGGGCTAAGATACTGAGCCTAATGCTACTTAACATAGGGTTAACACTCTGGTAAACGAATGGTAATTTACACCTAACATATACCTAACATTGTGGTAATAGCTTTGCTGGAAATTAATATACGGCAAATTGAAATCACAACTAAATC
Source organism: Pedobacter sp. 05L430 (assembly GCF_056397585.1). Taxonomy (NCBI): domain Bacteria; kingdom Pseudomonadati; phylum Bacteroidota; class Sphingobacteriia; order Sphingobacteriales; family Sphingobacteriaceae; genus Pedobacter; species Pedobacter sp. 05L430. The sequence continues at coordinate 49,302 of NZ_JBFTNT010000007.1, forward strand.
TTAAAAAGGCAATAATTACGGCCTTATTTGTAATTATCGGCACAGCAGTATTTGCACAAACGGGCAAAATTTCAGGAAAGGTATCTGATAAGAAAACCGGTGAAACACTTATTGGTGTTACGGTTAAGATAAAAAATACCCCCAAAGGTATGGCTACAGATGTTGATGGTAAATATTCATTAACAGGATTGGCTACTGGAAAATACACTTTAATATTTCAATATGTTGGTTACAATGGAAAAGAGATCAGTGATGTTGAAGTAACCTCTGGAAAAAATACAATATTCGATATAATCCTTGATGAAGCAGGCGGTCAAAACCTGAATGAAGTAGTTATTCAGGGGAGTTTTAAAAAGGAAAGTGTAAATGCACTTTATGCTCAGCAAAAGAATAGCGCGGTAATCTCTGATGGTATTTCATCAGAATTAATTAAACGCTCTCCAGATAAAAATACTTCGGATGTTCTAAAAAGGGTAAGTGGAGCTACAATTCAGGATAATAAATTTGTTGTTATCCGTGGTTTAAGTGATAGGTATAACACTGCGATGCTTGATGGAGCTTCATTGCCAAGTACTGAACCAAATAGAAAGGCTTTTTCGTTTGATATTGTGCCTTCGAACTTGGTAGATAATCTAATTATTAGTAAAACAGCCACACCAGATCTTCCAGGAGATTTTACCGGTGGAGCTGTTCAGATTACTACTAAAGATATACCTGATCAGAATTATATTACATTAAGTGGTGGGGTTGGCTATAATACAGCATCGACTTTTAAAGACTTCTTTAGTGGCCCTCGAAATGCAACCGATTATTTTGGTTTTGATGATGGTAAAAGAAAGCTACAATCAAGTTTTCCTTCTACAAATAGACTAGCAGCAGGCCTTACTTATGAGCAAAATATCAAAGCGATAAGAACGCTTCCTCAAGACTGGTCGATCTATAACATGACCGCATTGCCAACTCAAAACTATCAGTTTACTTTAGGTCGGGTTAAGGATTTAAAGGATAATAGGAAATTCGGAGCTATAGTTTCATTAACTTATCGTAATGCACAAAGCATAACTAGAGACGCTGTACGTGATTTTTATGAGTATAATTATTTGGATAATTCTTATAAATTCTCTACAAACGTAGGTGCCCTTGCTAATTTTGCATACACTTATGGTAAGAGTAAAATTACCTTCAAAAATATTTATAATAGAATATTTGACGACCAATATACTAGTAGAACTGGAACCAATGGAAGTTCTGGAACAGATAACAAATTTTTTGCTTTTGACCTAATTCAGAAATCTTTATTCAAATCAACACTAGAAGGTAATCATCAGCTAGGGGCAAGAAATGCAAAGATTAATTGGTCAGTAGGCTTCAGTAACGTATTAAATGATCAACCAGATCAACGTAAGATCAATTATTCTAAAAATATTTCTGATCTGGATAAACCTGAAATTGCTTACACAGCTAACGTTTTAAATATTGGTAAAGAAAACACAAGATTGTTCTCTACCCTAAAAGAGAATGGATACACTGGTTCAGTAAATTATTCTTTACCCGTTAATTTATTTAAAGAGACATCGACACTTAAAGTTGGACTAGCTTCATCTTACCGTGATCGTAATTTTGATGTTCGCTTCCTTGGATTACAGTTAGGGTTCAATAACGAAAATGTTGAGGCCATAAGAGCAAGACCACTAAAAACATTATTTGGCAAGGATTTAATTGAGAGTGGTGCTTATACGCTAAGTGAAATTCCAAACTCTGGAGATATCTATACAGCTAATTCACTTACGAATGCAGGCTATGCTATGTTAGATAATAAATTTGGCGAGAAGGCAAGATTAGTTTGGGGAGTAAGAACGGAAATGTTCAATGTAAACTTAAAAACACTTGACCCAAGTAATAAACCAGTTAAACAGGATTATTTTGACGTTTTACCTTCATTGAATTTTACTTATAGCCTAACGGAAAAAATAAATTTAAGGGCATCATATTACCGTACATTGGCACGTCCTGAATTTAGAGAACTTGCCCCATTTCAATATTATGATTATGAACAACTTGCCTTTCAGCAAGGAAATCCAAATCTGAAGCGTGCTCAGGTTAATAATGCAGATATTCGTTTTGAACTATATCCTTCGGCAGGTCAGATTATTTCTGTATCCGCATTTTATAAGCAATTTAATAATGCCATTGAATCTCTAAATGAGGATTACAATTCTACAAGAACAATTACTTATTTCAATTCTGATAAGGCGGATGTTTATGGGTTAGAGTTTGAAGTTAGAAAGTCTCTTGATTTTATAGCAGAGAATGAATTTATGAAAAATACTACTGCCTATGCCAATTTAGCTTTGATTAAATCTAAAGTAACAAATCCGGAAAATACAGGGGTAGTTTATTTAGAAAAAAGTCGCCAAATGGTAGGACAGGCTCCTTATACTATAAATGCTGGCTTGCAACATGCTTTTCTTAATAATAAAATGAACTTCAATATTTTGTATAACAAGGTAGGCCGTAGAATTATAGCAGCTGGGGGCTCTAGATTCCCTAGCATCTGGGAAGCACCAAGAAATGTTTTAGATCTACAATTAGGAATGAAGGTATTTAAAAATAAGGGTGAATTTAAAATCAATGCCGGAGATATCCTAAACAACAATAATATTTTATACTACGATAATAACATGAACAAGAAGTATGAAATGAATGGAGAGGATGAAACAATCAATAGATATAAATTGGGTAGCAATTACTCCTTGTCTTTCTCTTACACGCTTTAATGTTAAATCATTGTTAATTGACTTTAATAATGCTTAATGTTTATTTAAACATATAGTAATATACAGGTAAATCACGCTTAATATCTTTGAAACAACAAATTAAAAATAAAGAAATGAAAAAACAGTTATTAATATCAGCTTTAAGTGTGCTTGTTTTTTTTGCAAGCTGCTCAAAGAATGATTCAGATGAAGGAATCATAAATCCTCCAACTACAGAAGGAGTTGTTACCGTAACAGGAGATGTTGCTACAAGCACTACATGGACTGCTGATAAAATATATCTTTTAAAAGGCAATGTTTATGTAACTGGAAATGCTACTCTTACTATTCAGCCAGGGACAATCATTAAAGGTGATAAAGCTTCTAAAGGTTCATTAGTTATTACACGTGGTTCTAAAATCGAGGCTGTAGGTACAGTTGACAAGCCGATTGTATTTACTTCAAATCAACCTGCTGGTGGTCGTGCTCAAGGTGATTGGGGTGGATTAGTTTTATTAGGAAAAGCAAAAAACAATATCGGTACAGGTGTTAAAATAGAAGGTATTGCTGATGCTACTGATAAGGCACTACACGGAGGTACTGATGATGCTGATAATTCAGGAACTCTGAAATATATTCGTATTGAATATGCTGGTATTGCCTTAGGTCCTGATAATGAAATCAACGGTCTTACTTTTGGAAGCGTTGGTTCAGGTACTACTATTGATTATGTTCAGGTTTATCGTTCAGGAGATGATGCTTTTGAATGGTTCGGTGGAACAGTAAATGCAAAACACTTACTTTCAGTTGGAACATGGGATGATGATTTTGATACTGATAATGGCTATTCTGGAAAGGTTCAATTTGCTTTAGCACAACGTGTGGCTACAATTGCTGACTTCTCTGGCTCAAATGGTTTTGAATCTGATAATGATGGAAATGGATCAAATAATGTTCCTCAAACATCTGCTATTTTTTCTAACGTAACTATATTAGGTCCTGTTGACGTAGCTGGTGCTGGAAATATAAATGCTAACTATCAACATGCTGCTCAAATTCGTCGTAACTCATCAATAAGCATCTTTAATTCAGTATTAGCTGGATATACAGAGGGTGTTTATTATGATGATACGAAGGTTACTACAGCTGGTGCTACTTATGCTAACTTTGTGGCAGGTAAATCTGTATTTGCTAACAATCTAGTATTAGGAAGTAATAGTAAATCAAATCAAATTAAAGGTGCTGCTGGTATATTGGCTGCATTAACTACTTCTTTGACTTCAAATAATACTTTTACTCCTGATGCTTATGCTTCATCAGTTATTACTGATCCTTACAAGTTTTCACCTGATTTAGTTGCTGCAGCTAAACAAGGTACTCCTAACTTTACTGTAGTTGCAGGTTCTGCCGCTGCTAACGGAGCTTTGTACACAAATGTAAAAGTTGCTGATGCTTTTTTCGAGAAAGTTGCTTATAGAGGTGCTTTTGGTACAACTGATTGGACTGCTGGTTGGGCTAATTATAATCCTCAGGTATTACCTTATACAACTCCTGGAGCTGTAAAATAATATTCAAATCATAACATTTTTGATAGGTCTTTTTGCACATCGCAAAAAGGCCTTTTTATTTAACATAAACTTAACCTGAATTCTGTAGCGGTAATAGATGGCTGAGCGTATAGTTGTAAACAATAAGATTATGAGAAAAATAACTATTCAACTGTTGATGGTAATGACAACCATTTTGATCGGTGTTTCCTGCACGAAAGACAAAGGAAAAATTATTAAGGATGAAATAGATGAAAAAAATCTAACACCTTGTCCCGAAAAAGCAAGTTGTCAATATCTATTTACTGAAGATGCAGATTTAAATGAAGCTGGTTCAGGATTAATAACCGGCCCTTATCGACTATTTTGGGCAGATATACAGACCCCAGGTGTTAGAACAACGCTCTACATAAAGGCGCCAATGGAAGGAAAAACTTTTTCATTTAACAAGCAAGCTATTTTAGATGGAAAAGTAAAGTTAATCAGGAGTTGTGCAGCTTGCCTGATGACACCGTTTAGGCTAATAGAAGATGGATATGTTAAAGGAATTAATTTAAGACCTGATAAACAAGCAGACCAAACAAGGTGGTTATTAGAGGCAGAGATTATTTTGGAAGCAATCGGACAGCCAGCAAAGCGAGATACTTTACATGTAAAGCAATATTTTGACCCAAATTTTGTTTTTAATTAGGCTTTAGTGTTTCGGCTCATAAGCATAAACTACTTGATAGGGGATCTTTTTTAGTTCGGCAGACATTTTCCCAATACCAAGATCCTCTTTCTGTGGTGTTGGTTCACAAATAGAATAGGTCTTGCCTTTATAAACTATAGGGTCGCCGCCTACAGGTGTGTCAAACTGAACTGCCATAGTGATATGGGTAGGGTACAGCAGAGCAATCATTGGAACATTATAGATCTCCTTTACCAGATAAAAAAACAAGGCTGCTCTATCATCGCAGTCACTATATTTAGAGAAGAGCGTCTCTTCCGGAGAGAGTCGCTTTTCTTTTCCAAAATTCTCTTCATCATTTTCATATAAGAATGYATATCTGGTAAAACGCATCAGGTAATCAATCCCTTTTTTTTGTTTCATTCCACTCACATTTTTTTTAAGGAGGGGAATTAAGGAACCATAAGTTTCTTTGCTAAGGGGGATATTAAAATAYGATTCAAAGTCAACCACCGGGTAGTTGGCAAAAATAATTTCTACATCAGGATTTAGCTTAATGTTGAAATGATAGGTTTTATGTTTATAGCTGAACTGAATCTGTTTTTCATAATAGTCTTCAGGCTTAAAATCAGGCATTCTGGTTACTTTGTAAGAAAAGGCCTCTTTAGCTTCAGGGATGCTGATCATATCGTGAGGAGGTACCTTATTTAAATCTGCATATGCATAATCATGATGGTTTAAGCACATGTATTTTTTGTTTTTGAACATGACGAAAGGTATATCAGAAATATCCTCATCATTAAAAACATAGAATATGATCCGGTTATCTGCAATGGTAAGTCTGGCGTCGTATCCCGATTTACCTAAAAGAAACCATTTGTAAAAAGTATAGCGCTCATAGTTATCTTTTTTAGGGCTAATCTGCTGAGCTGTTTTTCTGATTAGTTGATAATAAAGCCAATCGTTTAGCTGGTGTTTCCCCTTGTAATCAGTAAGCGTTTTTATTATTGATGAGTACTTGCCGGCATTTACTTTGTTGTAGCTCGATTTAATGTATTGTTCTGAAAGGTCTGTGGGGGCATTTACAATTATAGATGAATCGACTTCAAGGTTGAAGGTGTCATTGTAAAACTCAAAACTAATATTGTAGCTATTATTCTGACTGTACGCAAGTTGCGTAACCAGTAGTAAAATTAGTGTACCGAATATTTTTAGCAAACGGCCCATGACTCTGTGGATTAATTAATATTATGGTAACATTAAATATACACAGAATTAACAGTAGTTGCATATTAAGTTTTCGGCTTTAAAAAATTATATAGTAATCAATAGTTAACAAGCACTTAACATCACGCCAGTACTTTTGTGGCATAAATATTTGGTTAGTATTTATATACGTTTAGGTTTAGTTGATACAAAAAGCCCCGATGGATGTCAGGGCTTTTGTTATTAAAAATTCTTACCAATCTTCTCTAGCATTTCAGGTGGGATATTTTGCATATCCACTACTAAAAAGCCATCAAGACAATCAGAAAATTTAGGATCAATATTGAAACAAATGATTTTGGCATTAAGATTCATATACTGCCTAAGTAATACAGGTATCTTAATGTGAGAGTTCTCAATGTCAGATATTAAGCTGTCAAGGTCTTTTAAGGAATCACTGCTTTCAATTAACAGATCCTTATCAATCGCAGAAAGATCTGCTTTAAATTTATTTTTAGGCTTTACATAATGCGCCAGCTCATAATCAAAGTGGTTCTTTGTAATATAGTCTACAATTAAAGACTTGGAGAACTTTGAGAAATTATTGCTGATACTTACCGGGCCAAACATGTAGCGATAGTGAGGATTATCCAGAAGGTATTTTAAAATACCTTTCCATAACAAGAAAAGAGGAAGTGGTTTCTGCTGATATTCTTTTCGGATCCACGATCTGCCCAATTCAATTCCACGTCTTAAGATCGGATAAAAAGGCTCTTTGATTTTGAAGAGTTCTGATAGATAGAACCCACGTCTGCCCATGGTATTTAAAATCTCATCTCCCTTACCGATACGATAAGCACCTACGATATTTTGCAGGTCTTTATCCCAGATGAAAAGATGGTTGTAATAAATATCGTAGTTGTCGAGATCAATCTTTTTATTTGTTCCTTCTCCAACTTCTCTAAAGGTTATTTCCCTTAAACGGCCAATTTCCCTTAAAATATTTGGAATGGCTACCGTAGGGGCAATATATACTTCGTAGTTCTTTTCTTGCCATACCCTGAAGTTTTCGAGCTGATCAACTTCTTCTACAATTTTATTCCTATCCGTTTCAACAATAACTTCTTCTGGCTTTTTCTTTATTTTAAACAGATTGATTGGGTTGAACAATTTCTTTTCTTGTTCTAAACCGGTTCCAAGGGCATAGGTACGTGCCCTAAGAAAATCAAGTAGTTTATTGGTGTTATTTCTGTAAGAAACATCTTCTATATTAATAGGCTTACCAATTCTTACTTTTATTTTTAAACCTTGTTTGTTTAAAAATTCTGAAGGTAATTTAGCTGTTCTTAACGTAGGATGGATAAAGCTAAGGATATTGAATAAAACCCCGTTGTTGCCATGGAAATAGATTGGTACTACAGGTAATTTAGCCCTGGCAATTAATTTACCTACTACCGGGTGCCATATCCTATCTGTAATTTCCTGCTTATCTAAACTAAAGGTTGAAACCTCACCTGCGGGAAATATTCCTATTGGTGTACCGCTTTGAAGGAGGTCGAAAGTAGCTTTTAAGCCACTTATGCTTGAGGTGTGCTGAACGTTTTCAAAAGGATTTACTGCTACAAAGAACTCACTTAGATTGGGAATCTTTTTAAGTATAAAATTAACCATCACCTTTGCCTCGGGCCTTACGGTACAAAGTAATTTTACAAGTGCAAGACCTTCGACACCGCCATATGGGTGATTTGCTATTGCAATAAAACCTCCGGTTTTGGGTATGTTTTTAAGGTCGTCTTCATCAAAATCGATACTAACGCCTATGGTTTCTAAAATCTTATCGACAAATTCTAAACCACTAAAATGCTCATTCTGCGAAAAAACTTTGTTGATGTCATTAAGTTTCATCATCTCCATGAGTAAAGCAGCAAGTCCGGGTACGCCCAGTTTATCTATTTTAGTAGCTTTTGCAAACTCTTGGGTAGTTATGATCTTCATTTAAATTCCAGTTTGTGAAACATTATCCAACCTCAAAAGTAAGATTTATATTTTTAATCGTTGGCGACATACTAAAATATAATACTAATCCTATTATGGTTGTTATTTATAATATTCTGCTATAGATTAGGCAATGAGAAAATGGTTGAATGCTTATTTTGATTTTAGTAAACAGGAATTTAATGGTCTTTTAGTTCTAATAGTGCTTATAGTATTAATTAGTGCTACTCCTTATTTATACAGCTTTGTGACGCCAGAACCGGATAATTCAGTAGCCGAACAATTAGCCATTAAAAGGTTAGTGCTACCGGTTAATAAGTCTTCCGTTTTTAACAGTAGAAAATTAAAGTACAATGTTAAAAAAGAACATCATTATTCTTTGTTCGTGTTTGATCCGAATACTATAAATGTTGATGATTGGCAAAGACTGGGCCTGTCTTTTAAGCAATCTGCAGCTATTTTAAAATATTTAGAGAAAGGAGGGAAGTTTAGAAATGTAGAAGATCTGAAGAAAATGTATACGATTACTGAGAAAATGTACGAAAGGTTATCTCCTTATGTACGAATTGAGGATAAGTATGCTGGAAATACTAAAGTGCCGGAGAAGAGTTTTAAGAATAATGTCAACAGCCCAGTTTCCAGAGCGCGCAAAATAATAGAAATGAATGGGGCAGATAGTGCAGCCCTTATTGAGATAAAAGGAATTGGGCCGGCTTTTGCCAGGAGGATAATAAAATACAGGGAACGTATTGGAGGCTTTTATAAAAAGGAGCAGCTGCTTGAAGTATTTGGACTGGACTCAGTAAAATATGAGGAGATCAGGAATCAGGTTTCTGTGGATGATCAAAAATTGAAAAGAATTAACGTTAATGCTACAAGGTTAGAGGATTTTAAAGGACATCCATATATAAGGTATAAACAGGTAAATGCTATTATTGAATATAGAAAACAACACGGAAATTATAGTAATATTGCTGACTTAAATAAGGTTGCTATTTTAGACCCGGAAACGGTTGAGCGTTTGGCGCCTTACCTTACTTTTTAGTCATGATAGAATCAAGAATAAAACAAACTGTACGCGATGTACAAGACTTTCCAAAACCAGGAATCATTTTTAAAGATATAACTCCGATACTAAAGGATCCGGGCTTGTGCATGGATATTACAGCCGCGTTGGCTAAACAACTTTCGAATGTGGCCATTGATGTGGTTGCAGGTATAGAGAGCCGGGGCTTTTTGTTTGGCCCATCTTTGGCTCAGCTGTTAAATGTGCCTTTTATCCCTATTAGAAAGGCAGGGAAGTTGCCTTACAAAACGATGCAGGAATCATATGATCTGGAATATGGCAGTGCAACCATAGAGTGTCATCAGGATGCATTGCTTAAAGGACAAAGGGTTTTAATTCATGATGATCTACTGGCCACGGGGGGAACGGTTGTAGCGGCATCAAAACTTGTGATGCAAATGGAAGCAACGGTAGCCGCTTATTCTTTTATTATATCGTTGGATTTTTTAAATGGCAGGAAGAGATTGACCCCTTATGGAAGTGAGGTTTTTTCTTTAGCCTCTTACTAGTTCTCTTAAACGATTAAATTGCTGGCTTGATATAAACATAAGATCAGTAGAGAAATTGCAATTAATTTTAAAATTAGAATAGAAAAGCGAGGGGTAAGACTAGGCATAATTTTGCAGCTTTTTTTTGTATGCTGAAATGAGAGGTATTTTTTTTAAACTTGTTGCAAAATTAGCAGTGCTTTTAATTGAAATCAACTGAGTAAATACGCAGGTTTTAATGAAAGGATTTCTCAAAATTGATATAAAATGAAATCAAAAGGGAATTTTGGAGACTATTCAAGGAACTTTATTACAGATGTTCCTGCCGACTTAGAGAGCGAACAAGCATTGTTCTTTGAACAAACTATCCCCAGGTTTGCTGAAGAAGCCATTTATATCTATTCATTTAAAGAGAACAGAATGATTTTTGCCAGCGGATGGGAAGAGGTGGTTGGTTATAAAGATGATGAAATAAATATGCTGGCAATAGTAAATATGTCGGCCCCTGAATTTGCTCCCTTCTCACATGACCTTAATGATAAGGCCCTCAAATTTATTCATAACAAGTCAAAAGACCTGGAGAAGTATAGCTTTACTATAGAGCTTAAAAAGATACATAAAAACGGTCAGGAAGTTCCTATCTCTGCAAGGGTAGGTGTTTTTAGTTCTGAGAATGGTAAAATCGAATCTATTATCGGTCGTTTTCAAATTAACAGGAGTCTTATTTTTGGAAAAATAATGAGATATGCGGCTTATGGCCCTGATAAGGAAAAATTTGAAGAGGAATTAAACAAGATATTGTTTTACCATCTGGCTATATCCAATAAAGAGAAGGAGGCACTTTCGCTTGTGGCAAAAGGCTATTCCTTCAAAGAAATTGCCCATGAATTGGGTGTTTCGCACTCAGCAATTGAAAAAAGGATAATTCCACTGTACAAGCGCTTTGATGTTAAAAGTTTAACACACCTGGTAAGCTTTGCGTATGACAATAACATACTTCCTTAATTAAACTGCATCGAGGTTTACGGTTGTAATATTTGATTTCTCTACACCTATATTTTCTAATAATGTTTCCCAGCGTTCTTCAGCGTGCCTGTCTGGGTCATCATTACCCATAACCCAGATAATACTTTTTTCTTTGATAGCTTTTTTATTTAATTCGCCACAGTTTAAATTATTAAGTATCGTGTAGAATTGTTTTGCGCTTAAAATATCGTCTTGTACATTTCCGCCAGGATTAATATCGTCAATAACTAATAAAGAAGAGTTTCTCCACGACCAAGCCCCAGGCTTTGTAATCGGCGGGTTATCTTCATTCTCGAAAAATAAACAGAGTAGTTTTACGGCAGTAATGTAGCTGCAACTGTTATTTTTAATAGATGACTCCGTTGCAATTCCGACTGATAGCATTGTTTTGCCACTGCCTCTGGAGCCAAATAGCAACATATGTTTTCCTGGTTCATTGTGCTTGAGGAAGTCTAAAATCAATGCTTTGTTGTCTTCTTTTATTCGTTGGTTCCATTGACTTAGTCGTAACTGAAAAGGATAATCGGCATTTTGGATAAACATTTTTGTGGTGTACCAATAGTAGAAGGGGTAAATAACCAATAATACTAACACAATAAGACCAATTAACATACCTTTGTGAAACTCACAGATGAGACTTGCAGCAAGTGCACCCATTCCAAAATAAACCAGATCTGTTAAAGTATCGAACGCAACATTTGTCCATGCTGGCTGAAATGTGTATTTGCCTGTTCCAAGAGCCTTACGTATTGATTCTGTTTTAAACAATAACGGCCATAGGAAATTAAAAAGTTCAAACAAAATCCAGCCAGCCCAAACACCAAATGCCGCCCACAATTCAGGCTGAGACATATTTGTCTTTGCTTTAAGTACATTATAAAGCAGTATTGTTGGAATAAAACCTAAAGAAAAGTGACCAAACTGGTTTGCCAGCCAGGAGTAAGTAAGCGTTACTCCTCTGTAAGAATCTTTGCCTATAAGGTCGTTCTTTAATTGAGCGACAAGAGCTTTTACGGTAATGGACTTCATGAGATGCTTTATTTAGATAGTTCTAAGGGGGTAAAGCTAAAAAAAAATAAAAAAAGTTTTTAGCGTATTTGACTTACTTAAAATAAGGAGGTAAGGTTAATGAACTAAATACCATTTCGTTCTATTATTCTGCAAATTTAAACTTGTGTTTCTGTTGTTTTATTTGTTTATAATTGTCGGGATTCAATCGATAAAATTATGTTAGAAACAATGGATAATTCTGTAGGCTATAACTTTAGCATCTCAGAAAATCAGGAAATGATAAGAAAGGTGGTACATGATTTTGCGGAGAAGAATATTCGTCCAAATGTAATGGAGTGGGATGAAGTGCAGCATTTTCCGATAGATGTTTTTAAAAAACTTGGCGAATTAGGTTTGATGGGAGTTCTTGTTCCTGAGGTTTATGGTGGATCTGGTTTGGGCTATCAGGAATATGTAGATGTGATTGTAGGGGTATCTAAAGTTTGCGGTTCAATAGGTCTTTCTTTAGCGGCTCATAATTCTTTATGTACTGGTCATATCCTGGCTTTTGCTAATGAGGAACAAAAAATGAGATGGYTGCCTAAATTAGCAACAGCAGAATGGATAGGAGCATGGGGCTTAACCGAAGCAAATACAGGATCTGATGCTTTGGGGATGATGACAGTTGCTACACTGGATGGAGATGAATATGTTATTAATGGCTCTAAAAACTGGATTACTCATGGTAAGACCGGAGATATTGCAGTTGTTATGGCCAGAACAGGTGAAAAAGGAGATTCTAATGGGGTTTCGGCTTTTGTTGTTGAAAGAGGAACGCCAGGGTTTGCAGCAGGCAAGAAGGAGAATAAATTAGGTATGAGAGCATCGGAGACAACTGAAATGATATTTGACAATTGCCGTGTTCCAAAAGAAAATCTTTTAGGGAATATAGGCGGAGGCTTTAAGCAGGCAATGAAAGTTTTAGATGGTGGACGAATCTCTATTGCAGCGCTGGCACTAGGTATTGCAAAAGGTGCTTATGAGGCAGCTGTTGCTTATGCTAAACAACGACATCAATTCGGGCAACCCATAGCAAGTTTTCAGGGCATTAGCTTTAAGCTGGCAGACATGGCTACTGAGATTGAGGCTGCGGAGCTGTTGATTAGACAGGCTGCCGATTTAAAGAATCGTGGTTTACCTATGACCAAAGAATCTGCTATGGCTAAATATTTTGCTTCGGAAGTTGCTGTAAGAACGGCAACAGAGGCAGTGCAGATTTTTGGAGGCTATGGTTATACAAAGGATTTTCCAGTAGAAAAATTCTATAGAGACAGTAAATTGTGTACTATTGGAGAAGGAACTTCAGAAATTCAGAAAATAGTTATTGCAAGAGAAGTTTTAAAACATTAGATTAGTGTAACAAAATAAAAGAGAATATTCTAACCAAATATAAAACCAATTAATCCGGCATATTTAAATATGCCGGATTTTTGTTTTTAAAGAGCTTACTTCTATTTTATGGATATGATACGGTCGACTACATAAGGGCTGTAACCTCTCCAGGGAAGTGTGCTGACATATTCCTTATAGTGTAATTCAAATGTTTTTCCACTGTTCATCATCATTTTTTCGGCGATGGCTTTGTCATCAACAGAGAACTCAAATTCATTTGATTGTATGGTGCCGGTTTGTTTGGATCGGAGCCCTGTTTGGATCAGTTTGCCTTCGTAGGTTTTAAATACATAACCTTTTCTTACAACATAGTTCAGCTCGCCAGCTTTAACGCCATCGCCAAACACAAAATAATAACGGTAATAAATGAATCCTGACAGGATAACAATTATTATAGCAAGAGTAATAAACAGCGGCTTTTTAGATTTCATGATAGATTTGTTTTTATATTAAAAATAAGTATAAAAAGTGTACCACGTATTTTCAAATCCAATATTATTAATAAATTAAACATAGTGTTTTGATTATCAAATGAAATACCTATCTTTGCAGTCCTAAAAACAACGAGAGGAGGTATTTTACGTTATGATCATTATTAATATTAAAGACGGTGAATCACTAGATAAAGCGTTAAAACGTTTCAAAAAGAAATTTGAAAAAACAGGAGTGTTAAGAGAATTACGTAGCCGCCAAGCTTACGAGAAAAAATCTGTAGCACGTCGTACATTAGTGAAACACGCTATTTATAAGCAAAATATGCAACTAGAAGGAACAATATAGTTCTTGTAGTTTAACATAATAATATTAAAAGCCATCAATTGTTTGATGGCTTTTTTTGTTCAAATAAAAAGGAATTGTTAAGATAATGTTTTGTATATTCACTCTATCGAGCAATACAAATAGTTTCTATGACTGTTGAACAATTTCTAACATATCTCCAGCACGAGAAGCGATATTCTCCACACACAGTCCAGTCCTACAGAACCGACCTGATTCAGTTTAGAGATTTTATGCTCCAAACATTTGAACTGTCACTTAATGAGGTGGCCTATATCCATGTAAGGAATTATATGGTTTGGCTGATGGAGGAAGGTGTTACCGAGAATTCTATAGGAAGGAAGCTATCTACCCTGCGCAGTTTTTATAAATACCTTGTTCGCGAGCAAATAGTTCAATCGAGCCCTATGGCTCTCGTAAAAGCTCCTAAAGCCCCTAAGCGCCTTCCTGTATTTGTGGACGACCAAAAGCTGGATCTGCTTCTTGATTCTGAAGAGTTTTTTGATGGAAGCTTTTCATCAGTAAGAGACCGGTTAGTTATCGAAGCATTATTTGGAACCGGTATGCGGCTTGCAGAATTGCTGACCTTGAAGGAATCTGACATTAACTTTTACGACTCAAATATCAGGGTTTTGGGAAAAAGAAATAAAGAGCGGATAGTTCCGATAAGCAAACCACTTGAGGATCAGCTAAGAACCTACATTGAATTAAAAACATTACAAAAATTTGATAACAAAACGGAAGGCTTATTCGTTACAGATAAAGGAGCGGATGCATATCCTAAATTAATATACCGAATAGTTCAGCGTTATTTAAGTTTCATTTCAACGCAGGATAAGAAGAGTCCACACGTGTTGCGCCATTCTTACGCCACCAGTTTGTTGAATAGGGGGGCAGACTTAAATGCAATAAAAGAATTGTTGGGGCATGCAAGCCTGGCCGCTACTCAGGTTTATACCCACAATTCAGTAGAAAGATTAAAATCAATATATAAACAAGCCCATCCAAAGGCATAAAAAAGAGGAGGAAAATATGAAAATTACAGTTCAATCGATCCATTTCAATGCAGACCAGAAGTTATTAGATTTCATTCAAAAGAAAGTAGATAAGCTAGATCAGTTTTTTGATCAGATTATCAGTGGCGAAGTTTATTTAAAATTAGAGAATGTAGATGATGAAGCCAATAAAATAAGTGAGATTAAATTGATCGTACCGGGCGGAACAATGTTCGCAAAGGAACAGTGTAAATCATTTGAAGAGGCCACAGATTTAGCAATTGAGTCGTTAAGGAAGCAAATTACCAAACATAAAGACAAGACGAGAATAAAATTAAGTGAACATAAGGCAATTTTAAACGCGAATGAAGTATCTGATTATTAGGTACATATTTTAGCGATATTTTAATATTGAATTGGCGGAGTAAGTTTCGCCAATTTTTTTTTGAAATAAATTTTGCGTCTATCATAAATTCTTGTAGATTTGCATTCCATTTCAGAGAGGGCGTTACCTCAACAACTAAAATGGAATGTTCTATGAAAGATTAATATTATAAGATTTGTTGCTTCGTTTGTAAGCAGCACATGATATAAGCCTCCTTAGCTCAGCTGGTAGAGCAACTGACTTGTAATCAGTAGGTCATTGGTTCGATCCCGATAGGAGGCTCTTTTTTTGGGGGGATACCAGAGTGGCCAAATGGGACAGACTGTAACTCTGTTGTCGCAAGACTTCGAAGGTTCGAATCCTTCTCCCCCCACAATAAAGAAGCGGAAGTAGCTCAGTTGGTAGAGCGATAGCCTTCCAAGCTATAGGTCGCGAGTTCGAACCTCGTCTTCCGCTCTTAAATGGAAAAAGGTGGGCAGTCGGCAGGGATTGTGAAAATTGATTCTAAAAGGAATTAAATAATAAGCTGCTAGAGATTAAAAGCCGAAGTAGCTCAGCGGTAGAGCACTTCCTTGGTAAGGAAGAGGTCGTGGGTTCAAGTCCCATCTTTGGCTCAAAAAAATAAAAATAGGCTTTGTTGAATCTGTTTAAACGCAGGGTGAACAAGGTTTTTTGTATTGAATTGTATCAAAACAATAAATAAATAAAAAGTTATAACCTACTAATAAGTATAAAAACATGGCAAAAGAAAAGTTTGACCGCAGCAAGCCGCACTTAAACATCGGCACAATCGGTCACGTTGACCACGGTAAAACAACCTTAACAGCAGCTATCACTAAAGTGTTATCTGATGCTGGTTTATCTGAGGCGCGTTCATTTGATTCAATTGACTCAGCTCCTGAGGAAAAAGAAAGAGGTATCACCATTAATACAGCACACGTTGAGTATTCAACTGCTAACCGTCACTATGCACACGTTGACTGTCCAGGTCACGCGGATTATGTGAAAAACATGGTTACTGGTGCTGCACAAATGGATGGAGCTATCATTGTTGTAGCTGCTACAGATGGTCCGATGCCACAAACTCGTGAGCACATTCTATTGGCTCGTCAGGTAGGTGTTCCTTCGTTGGTAGTATTCATGAATAAAGTGGATATGGTTGACGATCCTGAGTTATTAGAATTAGTAGAAATGGAAGTTCGTGAATTGTTATCATTCTATGAATTCCCTGGTGATGATATTCCTGTTATTCAAGGTTCAGCTCTTGGTGGTTTGAACGGAGATCCGAAATGGGTAGCTAAAATCATGGAATTAATGGATGCTGTTGATAGCTACATTCCAATTCCTCCACGTTTAACTGATCTTCCATTCTTAATGCCWGTTGAGGACGTATTCTCGATCACTGGTCGTGGTACTGTTGCGACTGGTCGTATTGAGCGTGGTGTAATCAACTCTGGAGATCCAGTTGAGATCTTGGGTATGGGTGCAGAAAATCTTAAATCAACTGTAACAGGTGTTGAGATGTTCCGTAAGATCCTTGATTATGGTGAAGCAGGTGATAACGTAGGTTTATTGTTACGTGGTATTGAGAAAACTGATATCCGTCGTGGTATGGTTATCTGCAAACCAGGTTCAGTAACTCCTCACACAGATTTCAAAGCTGAGATCTATGTGTTATCAAAAGCAGAAGGTGGACGTCACACTCCATTCTTTAACAAATACCGTCCACAATTCTATTTCCGTACTACAGACGTTACTGGTGAGATTACACTAGCTGAAGGAACTGAAATGGTTATGCCAGGTGACAACGTTACTATCAATGTTAAATTGATCAACGCAATCGCAATGGAAAAAGGTCTACGTTTCGCTATCCGTGAGGGTGGTAGAACAGTAGGTGCTGGTCAGGTAACTGAAATTGTAAAATAGTTCTTAGGTATCCAAAAGATACCGGACAAATTTATAAAGCAAAGTACTTGGGCTTTAACAGCCTGAGTACTTTGTTCTAATAGCAAAACGATTCGCTTGGAAGAGCGAAAATTATACACGGGAATAGTTCAACGGTAGAATAGAGGTCTCCAAAACCTTTGATCAGGGTTCGAATCCTTGTTCCCGTGCAAAAAATTAATTATGGCTAAAGTAGTTCAATTTGTTAAAGAATCATATGAAGAAATGACCCAGAAGGTTACCTGGCCTACATGGGGAGAATTGCAAAATTCTGCAGTGTTGGTTTTGGTAGCGTCGCTTATTATTGCATGTGTTATTTTTGCAATGGATAAGGGTTCTACATTCGTTTTGGATACTTTTTATAAATCACTTTCTAATTAATATAGCTAAATGAACGATCAGTTGAAATGGTATGTAGTTAGGGCCGTTAGTGGAAAAGAGAAGAAAGTAAAACAGTATATTGATTCTGAAATTAGCCGTTTAGGGTTTTCACATTTGGTTCCTCAGGTTTTAATACCGATGGAGAAATATTACCAAATGAAAGACGGGAAAAAAATTGCAAAAGAGCGCAACTTTTATCCTGGCTATGTTTTAATTGAAGCTATTTTAGATGGTGAGTTAGAACATATTATTAAGAATGTTAATAGCGTTATTGGTTTCTTAGGAGATAAGGGCGGAAATCCTGTTCCTATGCGCCAAGCGGAAGTTAACCGTATTTTAGGCAAAGTTGATGAGATGAGCCAACAAAGCGAGATCATGAACGTTGCTTATTATGTTGGAGAGAACGTTAAAGTAATGGATGGACCGTTTAACGGTTTTACCGGCGTTATTGAAGAGGTTAACGAAGAGAAAAAGAAATTAAAGGTTATGGTTAAGATCTTCGGAAGAAAAACTCCGTTAGAACTTAACTATATGCAAGTAGAAAAGGAATAGAATAAAGATCTTAATTGTTACATGCTTCCAACATTTTAACATTGAGTATTACAAATTAACAAAAACAGAAAATGGCAAAAGAAGTCAGTGCACTTGTTAAATTACAGATCAAGGGTGGAGCTGCAAATCCATCGCCACCAGTAGGACCTGCTTTAGGTGCTAAGGGGGTGAACATAATGGAGTTTTGCAAACAATTCAATGCTCGTACCCAAGATAAGCCTGGTAAAGTATTACCTGTTGTAATTACTGTTTATGCTGACAAGTCTTTCGAATTCATCATCAAAACCCCTCCGGTTGCTATCCAGTTAAAGGATGCTACTAAATTACAGAGTGGTTCTGCTGAGCCCAACCGTAAAAAAGTTGGTTCGGTGACTTGGGATCAGGTTAAGTCAATTGCTGAAGATAAAATGACTGATTTAAATGCTTTCACTATCGAATCGGCAATGAGTATGGTTGCCGGTACAGCACGCAGTATGGGAATCACCGTTAGCGGTGATGCGCCTTGGACAAATTAATTAACAAATAACAGTTTACAACAGTGGCTAAATTAACAAAAAATCAAAAAAAGGCACATGCTAAACTAGAATCTGGTAAAACGTATTCTTTAAAGGATGCGGCTGCTTTGGTTAAAGAAATAACTACTACTAAATTTGATGCATCGGTTGATATCGATGTTAGTTTAGGTGTAGATCCACGTAAAGCCAATCAAATGGTACGTGGTATTGCAACTTTACCACATGGTACAGGTAAAACTGTACGTGTTTTAGTTCTTTGTACTCCTGATAAGGAAGAAGAGGCTAAAGCGGCTGGCGCAGATTTTGTAGGTTTAGACGAATATGTAGCCAAGATTGAAGGTGGATGGACTGATGTTGACATTATTATCACTACTCCTGCTTGTATGGCAAAAGTAGGTAAACTGGGCCGCGTTTTAGGTCCACGTAACCTTATGCCAAACCCTAAATCAGGTACTGTAACTAACGAAGTTGGTAAAGCAGTAACTGATGTAAAAGGCGGTAAGATTGATTTTAAAGTTGACAAAAGTGGTATTATACACGCTTCAGTAGGAAAAGTATCATTCCCAGCAGATAAAATATATGAAAATGCTTTAGAAGTTCTTCAAGTAATTTCTAAGCTAAAACCATCTGCTGCAAAAGGAACTTATTTTAAGAGCATACATGTTTCTTCAACTATGAGTCCTGGAATTGCAATCGAAACTAAATCAGTAGCGGGGATCTAATTATGAACAGAGAAGAAAAACACGAAGTCGTTTCGGCTCTTCAAGTGAAGATGCAGGAATTCGGTAATTTTTATATTGCCGATACATCAAGCTTATCTGTTGAGAAAGTAAACAGTATCCGTCGCAAATGTTTCGAAAGTGGGATTGAAATGCAGGTTGCTAAAAATACTTTAATCAGAAAAGCGATTGAAGGATTAGAAGGCGATGCATCAGAGATCTTTGTTGCGCTTAAAGGCCAATCAGCATTATTATTCTCAACAGTAGGTAATGGTCCAGCTAAGCTGATCAAAGCCTTGAGAAAAGGATCTGATAAACCTCAGCTTAAAGCTGCATATATCGATTCAACGGTATTTATTGGTGACAACCAATTAGATACTTTAGTAAGCTTGAAATCAAGAGAAGAGCTTATTGGAGATATCATTGGATTATTACAGTCACCAGCTAAAAACGTTATTTCGGCTTTACAGTCTGGCGGTAACAAAATTGCAGGAATTGTTAAAACTCTTCAAGAAAGAGAAGGTTAAGGACACCTTAAAAGTTCATATTAAACAAATTATTTTTACGTAAATTTTTAAAATCTATAAAAATGGCAGATTTAAAAGCGTTTGCTGAGCAATTGGTAAACTTAACAGTTAAAGAAGTTAACGAATTAGCTCAAATCTTAAAAGACGAGTATGGTATTGAACCAGCTGCTGCTGCAGTTGCTGTTGCAGGCCCTGCTGGTGATGCTGCTCCTGCGGCTGAAGAAAAATCAACTTTCGATGTAATCTTGAAAGAAGCTGGTGGTCAGAAATTAGCAGTTGTTAAATTGGTAAAAGATTTAACTGGTTTAGGTTTGAAAGAAGCTAAAGACTTAGTTGATGGTGCACCTAAAGAATTAAAAGCTGGTGTTGCTAAAGACGAAGCAGAAGCTTTGAAAAAACAATTAGAAGAAGCTGGAGCTGTAGTTGAAATTAAGTAATCACTTAATTTTAATATAACTTTAACCATAGACTCCGACTGTATAGTCGGAGTCTATACCTGTTTATAAACATTTCATCTTGTTTGGTTGGTGGAATTGTTTAACGGCTAACCAAACAAATAGTTTATTCTTAAAGTAAATTAACTTTAGTCCATTGGCAAATAAAGTCGACCAAAGAGTAAATTTTGCACGTAGTAAGCATATCATAGATTACCCAGATTTTCTAGATGTGCAGTTGCAATCATTCAGAGAATTTTTTCAGATCGAGACAACTTCAGATAACCGTCACACTGAGGGTTTATTTAAGGTGTTTGCTGAAAACTTCCCAATCACCGATTCAAGAAACATCTTTGTTCTTGAGTTCCTTGATTATTTTATTGACCCACCACGTTATGATATACCTGAGTGTATTGACCGTGGGTTAACTTATAGTGTTCCATTAAAGGCAAAGCTTAAGCTTTCTTGTAATGATGCTGAACACGAAGATTTTGAAACGATCATTCAAGATGTATATTTAGGAACCATACCTTATATGACTCCTAAAGGTACTTTTGTGATTAACGGCGCAGAGCGTGTAATTGTTTCTCAGTTACACAGGTCTCCGGGTGTGTTCTTCGGTCAAAGCCGTCACACTAACGGAACTAAGCTTTATTCTGCCCGTGTAATTCCTTTCAAAGGATCTTGGATTGAGTTTGCTACCGACGTAAATAACGTCATGTATGCATACATCGATCGTAAGAAAAAGTTCCCGGTTACCACCTTATTGCGTGCCATTGGTTACGATTCTGATAAAGATATCCTTGAATTGTTTGACTTAGCTGATGAGGTTAAGGTTAGCAAATCGGGATTGAAGAAATATATCGGTCGTAAGCTTGCTGCAAGAGTATTAAGAAAATGGGTTGAAGATTTTGTTGATGAAGATACTGGTGAGGTAGTTTCTATAGATCGTAATGAAGTGATCTTAGACAGGGATACTGTTTTAGAAGATGACCATATTGATATGATCATTGATGCTGGTGTTAAAACTATTATCTTATCTAAAGATGATGGTGCAAGCCAGGCTGATTATACCATTATATATAATACATTACAAAAGGATACTTCTAACTCTGAAAAAGAGGCTGTTGAAAACATCTATCGTGCTTTGCGTAATGCAGAACCACCTGATGAGGAAACTGCAAGAGGTATTATCGAGCGTTTGTTCTTCTCGGATAAACGTTATGATCTAGGTGATGTAGGTAGGTACCGTATCAACCGTAAGTTGAAAATGGATACTCCTGATCACGTAAAGGTTTTGACAAAAGCTGATATTATTGCTATTGTTAAATATCTGATCAAGTTGATCAACTCTAAAGAAGAAGTGGATGATATTGATCACTTGTCGAATCGTCGTGTTCGTACAGTAGGTGAGCAATTATACGCTCAATTTGGTGTTGGTTTAGCACGTATGGCGCGTACTATTCGTGAGCGTATGAACATTCGTGATAACGAGGTATTTACTCCAACAGACTTAATTAATGCCCGTACGTTATCGTCGGTTATTAACTCTTTCTTTGGTACTAACCAGTTGTCTCAGTTCATGGACCAGACAAATCCTTTGGCAGAGATTACGCACAAGCGTCGTTTGTCAGCCTTAGGCCCAGGTGGTCTTTCACGTGAGCGTGCTGGTTTCGAGGTGCGTGACGTTCACTATACTCACTACGGTCGTTTATGTACAATTGAAACTCCAGAGGGACCAAACATCGGTTTGATCTCGTCTCTTTGTGTGCATGCGAAAATAAACAACTTAGGTTTTATTGAAACCCCTTATAAAAAAGTAGATAATGGTGTTGTGTCTGTTGATGAACCGGTTATTTACCTTTCTGCTGAGGATGAAGATGGTAAAACAATTGCACAAGCAAATGCTGAGTATGACGATAAAGGTAATTTCACTACTCCTCGTGTAAAAGCACGTTATGAGGGTGACTTCCCGATTATTGAGCCTGAGAAATTAGACTTAATGGACGTGGCACCTAATCAGATTACTTCAATCGCTGCTTCTTTAATTCCTTTCCTTGAGCATGATGATGCGAACAGGGCATTGATGGGATCAARCATGCAACGTCAGGCTGTACCTTTGTTACGTCCTGAGGCTCCAATTGTCGGTACAGGTTTAGAAGGTCGCGTAGCCCGCGATTCAAGAACTTTGATCAATGCTGAAGGTGATGGTGTTGTTGAATATGTTGATGCAAATGAGATCACTATTAAATATGTAAGAAACGATGGAGATCGTTTAGTATCGTTTGAAGGTGATAGCAAAACTTATAAATTAATCAAATTCAAGAAAACCAACCAGAATACTTGTATCAACTTGAAACCAATCGTTAAGAAAGGTCAGAAAGTTGTTAAAGGACAAGTGCTTTGTGAAGGTTATGCTACTGAAAATGGTGAGTTGGCATTAGGAAGAAACTTAAAAGTTGCTTTCATGCCTTGGCAAGGATATAACTTTGAGGATGCGATCGTAATTAACGAGCGTATTGTTCGTGAAGATATCTTTACTTCATTACACATCGAAGAATTTGAATTGGAAGTACGTGATACGAAACGCGGGGAAGAGGAATTAACACCAGATATCCCTAACGTTTCTGAAGAAGCTACTAAAGATTTAGATGAGAACGGTATTATCCGTATCGGTGCTGAAGTTAAAGAAGGCGATATCCTTATCGGTAAAATTACTCCGAAAGGAGAATCTGATCCTTCACCGGAAGAGAAATTACTGCGTGCGATATTTGGAGATAAAGCTGGTGATGTTAAAGATGCATCATTAAAAACTCCTCCATCTATTAAAGGTGTTGTAATTGATACTAAGTTATTCTCTAGAGCTAAGAAAACTACTAAAGCTGAGGAAAAATCAGCAATAGAAAAATTAGACAAGAGATATGAACTTGCCACTACAAATCTAAAAAATGAGCTTGTAGATAAATTATTCCAGATTGTAAACGGTAAGACATCTCAAGGTGTGTACAATGTTTATAAGGAATTGTTATTCCCTAAAGGAGCTAAGTTTACTCAAAAGAGTTTAGCCGATTTAGAATATGCGCACATTAATCCATACAAATGGACTACTGATGATGACAAGAATGAGCAGATCAAATTGTTATTGCACAACTATGGTATTCGTGTAAACGAAGAACTTGGTGCTTACAAACGTGATAAATTTGCGATTAGTGTGGGTGATGAGCTGCCATCAGGTATTGTTCAAATGGCTAAGGTTTATGTAGCTAAAAAGCGTAAGTTAAAAGTAGGTGATAAGATGGCTGGTCGTCACGGTAATAAGGGTATTGTAGCTCGTATTGTACGTGATGAAGATATGCCATTCTTAGAAGATGGAACTCCTGTTGATATCGTGTTGAACCCACTTGGTGTACCTTCACGTATGAACCTTGGTCAGATCTATGAAACTGTATTGGCATGGGCCGGTAAAGAATTGGGTGTTAAATTTGCTACTCCAATTTTTGATGGTGCTAAGCACAATGAGGTTGAAGACTGGATCGCAAAGGCTGGATTACCTGCTTCTGGAAGAACCTACTTAAATAACGGTTTAACAGGTGAGAAATTTGATCAACCAACAACTGTAGGTATTATCTACATGTTGAAATTAGGACACATGGTTGATGATAAGATGCACGCTCGTTCTATCGGACCATACTCACTAATTACACAACAACCATTGGGTGGTAAAGCTCAATTTGGTGGTCAGCGTTTTGGTGAGATGGAGGTTTGGGCA
Source organism: Pedobacter sp. 05L430 (assembly GCF_056397585.1). Taxonomy (NCBI): domain Bacteria; kingdom Pseudomonadati; phylum Bacteroidota; class Sphingobacteriia; order Sphingobacteriales; family Sphingobacteriaceae; genus Pedobacter; species Pedobacter sp. 05L430. The sequence continues at coordinate 73,496 of NZ_JBFTNT010000007.1, forward strand.
CTGGAAGCGTTTGGTGCTGCCAACATTCTACAAGAGATATTAACCGTTAAATCGGATGATGTTATCGGTAGAGCTAAAACTTACGAAGCGATTGTAAAAGGCGAAAACCTTCCTACACCGGGTGTACCAGAATCGTTCAACGTATTGGTGCATGAGTTACGTGGATTAGGTTTAGATATTACGTTAGACTAAGTATATAGTATTAAGTAGTTAGTAATTAGATAGGCTAAGCGCCTGGTTCTAAATACTAACTACTAAGTACTAGTTACTAAAACAAAAGAGCTATGTCTTACAAAAAGGATAATAAATTAAAAAGCAATTTCACATCGATCACCATTAGTTTGGCATCGCCTGAGGCTATTTTAGAGCGCTCAAGTGGTGAGGTGTTGAAACCTGAGACCATCAATTATCGTACTTACAAACCTGAACGTGATGGTTTGTTTTGCGAGCGTATTTTTGGTCCTGTGAAAGATTACGAATGTCATTGCGGTAAATACAAGCGTATCCGTTATAAAGGTATTGTTTGTGACCGTTGTGGTGTTGAGGTAACTGAAAAGAAAGTACGTAGAGAGCGTATGGGACATATCAACCTGGTGGTTCCTGTTGCGCATATCTGGTATTTCCGCTCACTGCCAAATAAAATCGGTTACTTATTAGGTTTGCCTACTAAAAGATTAGATCTGATCATTTACTACGAGCGTTATGTAGTAATTCAACCAGGTTTAATGGCTGAGGAAGGTATTCAGTATATGGATTTCCTTACTGAGGAAGAATATTTAGATATTCTTGATAAATTACCTAAAGAGAACCAATACCTGGATGATAAAGATCCTAATAAATTCGTAGCCAAAATGGGTGCTGAAGCATTAGAGGATTTATTAAAACGTATTGATTTAGATACATTATCATATAACTTACGTCACCAGGCTGCTAATGAAACTTCTCAACAACGTAAAAACGAAGCATTAAAACGTTTACAGGTTGTTGAAGCATTCCGTGGCTCAAGATCACGTATTGAGAATAATCCAGAGTGGATGATCATTAAGATCGTTCCGGTTATTCCACCAGAATTGCGTCCATTAGTACCTCTTGAAGGCGGTCGTTTCGCGACTTCTGATTTAAATGATCTTTATCGTCGTGTTATTATCCGTAACAATCGTTTGAAACGTTTGATCGAGATCAAAGCTCCGGAAGTAATTTTACGTAACGAAAAGCGTATGTTACAGGAAGCTGTTGATTCGTTATTTGATAACTCACGTAAGGTAAACGCTGTAAAAACTGAAGGTAATCGTGCTTTAAAATCTCTTTCAGATATCCTGAAAGGTAAACAAGGTCGTTTCCGTCAGAACTTATTAGGTAAACGTGTGGATTATTCTGCTCGTTCTGTAATTGTTGTAGGGCCTAACCTTAAATTACATGAATGTGGTTTACCTAAAGATATGGCTGCCGAGCTATTCAAACCATTTATCATCCGTAAGATGATAGAAAGAGGTATCGTTAAAACAGTAAAATCTGCTAAGAAAATTGTAGACAGAAAAGATCCACTAGTTTGGGATATTCTTGAAAATGTTTTAAAAGGACACCCTGTATTACTGAATCGTGCGCCTACATTGCACAGATTGGGTATACAATCTTTCCAACCTAAATTGGTTGAAGGTAAAGCAATTCAATTACACCCGTTAGTTTGTACCGCATTTAACGCGGATTTTGACGGTGACCAGATGGCAGTACACTTACCATTAGGGCACGCCGCAATATTAGAAGCACAAGTATTAATGCTTGCTGCACACAACATTCTAAACCCTGCAAACGGTACTCCTATTACTGTACCTTCACAGGATATGGTTTTGGGTCTTTATTATATTACTAAAGGCCGTAGAACTGATGCAGGACGTGTAGTTAAAGGACAAGATTCTATATTCTATTCTCCTGAAGAGGTAATCATTGCTTACAATGAGAAACAAATTGATCTTCACGCATTTATTAAAGTTAAAGTAAATGTTAAAATTGAGGACGGATCTATTGTTAATAAATTGACAGAAACAACGGTTGGACGCGTACTATTTAATCAAATGGTTCCTGAAGAAGTTGGTTATATCAATGAATTGTTAACTAAAAAATCTTTAAGAGACATTATTGGTGAGGTAGTAAAAATCACTGGTATGGCTCGTGCATCAAGATTCCTTGATGATATTAAAGAATTAGGTTTCCAAATGGCATTCAGAGGAGGTTTATCGTTTAACTTACAAGACGTAAACATTCCTGTTGAAAAACATACTTTATTAGAGCAAGCTTCTGCAGAAGTTGAAGAGGTAAGGAATAACTATAACATGGGATTCATTACCAACAACGAGCGTTACAATCAAATTATCGATATCTGGACTCGTATCAATAACCGTTTGACATCATTCGTGATGAACCAGTTATCGAACGATAACCAAGGATTTAACTCTGTATACATGATGTTGGATTCTGGTGCCCGTGGTTCGAAAGAACAGATTCGCCAGTTGTGCGGTATGCGTGGTTTGATGGCAAAACCTCAAAAATCAGGTTCTGGTGGTGAGATTATCGAAAACCCGATCTTATCTAACTTTAAAGAAGGATTATCGGTACTAGAATACTTTATCTCTACTCACGGTGCTCGTAAAGGTTTGGCGGATACGGCGTTAAAAACTGCCGATGCTGGTTACTTGACACGTCGTTTACATGATGTGGCACAGGATATGATCGTTAATTCTGAGGATTGCGGTACATTGAGAGGTATGTATACCACTGCATTGAAAGACAATGAAGATATCGTTGAGCCATTATATGACAGAATTTTAGGACGTATCTCGCTGCATGATGTATTCAATCCATTGGATGGAGCACTATTAGTGGGAGCCGGAGAGGATATTGACGAAGAGATTGCTAAAACAATCGAAGAGTCYCCACTTGAAGGTATTGAAATACGTTCTGTATTAACCTGCGAAAATCAAAGAGGTGTTTGTGCCCTTTGTTATGGACGTAACTTAGCAACTGGTAAACGTGTTCAAAAAGGTGAAGCTGTGGGTGTAATTGCTGCACAGTCAATCGGTGAGCCGGGTACGCAGTTAACACTACGTACATTCCACGTGGGTGGTACTGCATCGAACATTGCTGCTGAATCTCAGATTATGGCGAAGTTTGATGGTATTATCGAATTTGAAAACGTTCGTACAGTTGAGAATGATACTGAAGATGGAGTAAAACAAATTGTTTTAGGCCGTTCAGGTGAGTTCAAAATTGTTGAACCGGAAACGAATAAGATTATCATGACCAGTAACATTCCTTATGGTGCATTCTTGTACGTAGAGGATGGAGCTAAAATTACTAAAGGTGACAGGATTTGTTCGTGGGATCCATATAATGCTGTAATTATCTCGGAATTTGCCGGTAAAATCGAATTTGATGCAATTATCGAAGGTGTAACCTTCCGTGAAGAGTCAGATGAGCAAACTGGTCACAGAGAAAAAGTAATTATTGACACACGTGACAAAACTAAAAACCCTTCTGTAAGAGTTGTTGATAAAAAAGGTGAACTAATCAGAGGATATAACATTCCTGTAGGTGCTCACATTGCAATTGATGAAGGTGATGCTGTTAAAACAGGTCAGATCTTAGTTAAAATACCTCGTGCTACTGGAAAAACAAGGGATATTACGGGTGGTTTACCGCGTGTAACTGAGTTATTCGAAGCACGTAATCCATCTAACCCTGCTGTAGTAACAGAAATTGATGGTGTGGTAACTTTAGGTGGTGTGAAACGTGGTAATCGTGAGATGACTATTGAATCTAAAGACGGTGAGATTAAAAAATACCTTGTTCCATTGTCTAAACACATCCTTGTACAGGATAATGACTTTGTGAAAGCTGGTATGCCATTATCTGATGGTTCTATCTCGCCTGCTGATATCCTTGCAATTAAAGGCCCTGCGGCTGTACAAGAATATCTTGTTAATGGTATCCAAGAGGTTTATCGTTTACAAGGTGTGAAAATCAATGATAAACACTTTGAGGTTATTGTACACCAAATGATGCAGAAAGTACATATCGAAGATCCGGGTGATACCAGTTTCCTAGAGAATAACTCTGTAGATCGTTGGGACTTTATGATCGAGAATGATGAGATCTATGACAAAAAAGTTGTAGTAGAAGCTGGTGATTCAAACACAGTTAAACCTGGTCAGATTCTTTCTTTACGTAAATTAAGAGACGAAAATTCTCAATTGAAACGTAAGGATTTGAAGCAAATTGAAGTTCGTGATGCAAGACCTGCAACTGCGAGTTCAGTGCTGCAAGGTATAACACGTGCATCATTAGGTACGAAATCATTTATCTCTGCAGCATCATTCCAGGAAACAACAAAAGTATTGAACGAAGCAGCTATTGCTGGTAAACGTGACAGTATGCTTGGACTAAAAGAAAACGTAATTGTTGGACACTTAATCCCTTCAGGTACTGGTGTACGTGGATATGAGCGTATCATTGTTGGTTCTCAGGAAGAATACGATAAATTGTTAGCTTCTAAACAAGAAGAAATAGAGGCTTAATTTTTAAATACATTTTTCTACAAGTCCCCCTTCTTTAAAAGTTGGGGGACTTTTTTTATACTATAAAAAATATCTAAGTTTGTTATATGGAAGAACAAAATAACGAGAACCAACTAAACATAGAACTTTCTGAAGAAATAGCAGAGGGTATATTTTCTAATCTGGCTATTATTACTCACTCTAATACAGAGTTTGTGCTCGATTTTATAAGAGTAATGCCAGGTGTTCCTAAAGCAAGGGTAAAGTCACGTATTATTCTTACCCCGGAGCATGCAAAGAGATTGTTAGCTGCAATGCAGGATAATATAGAAAAATATGAAGCTATAAACGGACGTATTAAGACTCAGGAAGAGCCTCCGGGTTTTCCAATGAACTTTGGTGGGCCAACAGCTCAGGCTTAAGCCAATGCCTGTTTAATGAAAGTGATGACTTCATCAGTGCGGTTTGGCTCAAACCAAGTGGTGTGGTCATCTCTTCTAAACCATGTTAATTGCCTTTTGGCAAAACGACGTGTATTTTGTTTGATTTTATCTACAGCTTGTTCAAGGTCAATTTCTCCATCCAGATAGGCAAAAAGTTCAGAATAGCCTACGGTATTTAAAGCATTGTAGCTTCTATAATCCTTTAAGGCCTTTACTTCATCCAGTAAACCCGCATCCATCATCAGATCAACCCTTAAATTGATTCTATTGTAAAGTATTGCACGGTCTGTATTTAAACCAATTTTAATGATATTAAAGGGTCTTGTTTTTTTACTGTTGGTAAGAAAAGAAGATAATTTCATTCCGGTTGAAAGAAAAAACTCCAGACCCCTTATCATTCGTTGGGGATTAGATTGATCCACTTTAGCATAATATTCAGGATCATCCCTGCTTAACTGATCTTTTATTGCCTCAATCCCCTCTGTTGCGAGCTGCTCATTAAGTTGTTCACGAATGTTGATATCAGTGGCAGGAAGATCATCCAAACCTTTACATACAGCATCTATATAAAGACCTGAACCTCCAACCATAACCAAAAGGTCATGCTTTTTAAACAATTCATCCATTAGTTTAAGCGCTTGTATTTCAAAGTCACCGGTACTAAATAATGTATTTACACTATGTGAATTAATGAAATGATGTGGCGCGGCAGCTAATTCCTCGGCAGAAGGTTTAGCAGTACCAATTTCCATCTCTTTAAAAAATTGTCTGGAGTCTGCAGAAATTATTTCGGTAGAAAACTGCTTAGCTATTTCGATAGCTAAGGCAGTTTTACCTATTGCAGTTGGGCCTACAATAACAATTAAAGTTTTACCTGATGCCATAGCCGGCACTAATAATCCTCTTTGCTATTGTATTCTTCGTCTTCGTAGTTGTCATTATCAGAGAATTCATCTGCTCCGTCTTCCGATTCCTCTTCAGCATCCTCATCCTTCTCTTCCGTGTTAATTCCTCTGCCACCCATTGCTTCGATTTCATCCGTGTCTTCAGGGACAAAATCCATTTCATTTAGGAAATCGAAATCTGTAGACACCGGATTTGAAGATACGGCAACCGATCCAAAATTATTCTTGTCGATAATTTTAGGGGCCTCTCCAGTACTTTTAACAAGGTATGGATATTCGATGTTAGGATCTGTTTCCAGGATGATCTTTATCAGTTCAACATGAAAATCAAAGGGGCGGTCAAAATTATATATGTAGTAGAATTTTTGATGCGGGTCTTCAATGAAGCTGCTTAATTTGGAATTTTCCATTAATGCTACGCCCCGATCAGTTTTACGCTGATTAGGCAAATAGGCTATTTCATCGCCTTTTATCCAATTATCTGTGCTCACAAAAAAGGAAGAAGATTTTTCGGCAGAATAACCGGTTGAGCGGTGAACTGCTTTATGTAAATCTTCAAATGTTTGGGTCGATTTAATATCTATTTCCCTTACTACTTCATCGAAATCTTCGAAACTTATTCTAAATCTATAAATTGCCATTTGAGCTTATTTTCTAGCTATAAAATTAAAAAATAAAATATACTTTATATAATTGTATTAATGAGTTACTGGTAAAAGCCCCAGTTCCTTTGCTTTTTTAAGCATAAACTGTAAAGCTTCCTCGTAAGAGTTGGTTATTTCTCCCTCCAAAATGGCCTCACGAATGGCGTTTTTGATGATTCCCACTTCTTTTCCTGCTCCCAAGCCGAATACCTTCATAATGTCATTTCCTGAAATTGGTGGTTGCCAATTTCTGATCTTGTCGCGCTCTTCAACATCTTTGAGCTTTTGCTTAACCAATTCAAAGTTGTTTCTATACTTTTTTACCTTGTACTCATTTTTGGTCGTTACATCAGCATTGCAGAGCAACATCAAACTTTCAATATCCTCTCCAGCATCAAACAATAACCGTCTAACTGCTGAGTCGGTTACTACTTCCTGTGCCAGTACGATAGGGCGTAGGTGTAGTTGGACCAGCTTTTGAACATACTTCATCTTTTCATTAAGAGGTAGTTTAAGCTGACCAAAGATTTGAGGTACCATGCGTGCGCCTTTATCTTCATGGCCATGAAAAGTCCAACCATGACCTTCTTCAAAACGTTTTGTCGCCGGTTTGGCAATATCGTGTAGAATTGCAGCCCAGCGCAACCACAGGTCATCAGTTACGGTGCAAATATTGTCGAGAACCTGCAAGGTATGGTAAAAGTTATCTTTATGCCCTTTCCCTTTAATGATCTCAACGCCATATAAGTTGGCCATTTGAGGAAATATCAGGTGCAATAAACCGGTATCAAATAAATACTTAAAGCCTATTGAGGGTAAGGGAGATAGAATAATTTTATTAAGTTCATCAGTAATACGTTCCTTTGAAACGATACTGATACGTTCTTTTTGTTTTTTGATAGCGTTTATTGCAGCTTCATCAATAGTGAAACCAAGCTGACTGGCAAAGCGAATGGCACGCATCATACGCAAAGGATCATCAGAAAAAGTAAGTTCAGGATCCAGAGGAGTTCTGACTAATTTATTCTTAAGATCTTCTATACCGCTAAAAGGATCTATGAGACTTGCGTAATTATCTTTATTTAAAGAAATTGCCAGCGCATTTATGGTAAAATCGCGTCTGAGCTGGTCATCTTCAATTGTACCATTTTCGACAATTGGCTTGCGTGAGTTTGCGCGGTAAGATTCTTTTCTTGCACCTACAAATTCTATTTCCAGATCCTGAAATTTAAGCATTGCTGTACCGAAATTCTTGAAAATAGCTACTTTGGTTTTCAGTTGTGCACCAACTAATTCGGCAAAATTGATTCCATTTCCAAGTACAACTATATCGATGTCTTTTGATGGCCTTTGCAAAAAAATATCGCGTACATACCCGCCAATAACATAAGCTTCAATGTTGTGTTTCGCAGCTATCCCTGCAAGAACTTTAAAAACAGGATGTTGTAGGTGTTTTTCCATTACTGAGTTTGCAAAAGTAGTAAAACTTACCTTCTAATAAAGGAAAACTGTCCTCCGGGAGCTAATTTCATTATAGTTGATGGTTTTCTATCAACGTTTAAGTCTTGCTCCCAGTCAACAATATAGTCGACCGCATCCTTAATCTCATCACTTATCTCATCGAAAAACTTTGGAGTAGGTTCTCCGGATATATTGGCAGAAGTGGAGGTGATGGGCTTACGGAAGCGTTGTATTAACTGTTCACAGAAATCATGTTTCACAACTCTTACACCTACGCTTCCATCAACATTAATTACATTTTTTGCCAAGTTTTTTGCTCCTGAAAAAATAATGGTTAGCGGACTTTCAGCATATTCAATCAAATCGTAGGCAACATCAGGGATTTCGGTAACATAGCTCTGCAGTTTAGCATCAGTATCTAATAAAATGATAAAACTCTTATCATTGCTGCGTCCTTTGATGGCATTTATTTTTTCTACAGCCTGCTCATTGGTAGCATCACAGCCCAAACCCCATACTGTATCGGTAGGATAAAGGATTATACCACCATCCTTTAGTACAGTCAGCGCCTGTTTAATCTGATCATTTAACATATATGAGTTTCTTTTAGTCTATAAAAGTAGGCAAATTTCGTTTTTTATTGACCTCAGTTTTTAATTTGTTGTATATTTCGCCTCAATTTTAAATGTGATATGAAAATTGCCTTCGATGCAAAGAGAGCCTATCATAATAATACAGGGTTAGGGAACTATAGCAGGACATTGATCCAGGACCTGTCCCGGCTTTATCCTAATAATGAATATTTTTTGTTAAACCCTAAACCTTCAAAAAAATATTCACTAGAAAATAATAATATACATCAGGTTTTACCTAAAGGATTTTTCTCCCGCAAACTTTCATCCTTATGGAGGAGCAAATGGATGATAAAGGATTTACTGGATCTTGGTATCGAGCTTTATCATGGACTAAGTCACGAAATTCCGGTAGGTATAAATAAAACACCTATTAAGTCGGTAGTTACCATACACGATCTGATTTATGAACACTTCCCTGAACAGCATAACCCTTTAGATGTTAAAATCTATCGAAGAAAATTTAAACATGCCTGCCAGTATGCCGACAGGGTAATTGCAATTAGTGAGCAAACCAAGAGAGATATCGTAGACTTTTATCAAACAGATCCAAATAAAATTGATGTTTGTTACCAAAGTTGCGATAACAGCTTTAACCCATCAATTTCGGACAATCATAAGCGATTAGTAGCTGATAAATTTAGCCTGCCAGAAAAGTTTTTCCTTTCCGTTGGCTCTATTATAGAAAGAAAGAACCTGCTCAATGTCTGTAAAGCGGTTCAAATGTTAGTAAAGGATACAGCAGTTAATTTAATTGTGATTGGAAAGGGGAGTGGTAAATATAAAAACGAGGTTGACAGTTTCATTGAAAAAAATAACCTGAACAGTAAAATAATCTTTCTTTCTGATATTAGCTCTGCGGATCTGCCAGCAATATATAGCCTGTCGGAGGCATTGATTTATCCTTCCTATTTTGAAGGTTTTGGTATCCCGGTACTAGAGGCTTTAAGCGTAGGCGTGCCCGTTATTACCTCTTCAGTTAGTTGTTTGCCAGAAGCAGGTGGCGATGCCGCGTTATACGTTAATCCTGATAGCTATGCTGAAATTGCAGATTGTATGTTAAAGATATTAAAGGGGGGAGAGGAAGTGCAGAACATGATCAAAAAAGGATTTGTACATGCCGAAAAGTTCAGCAATAAAAACTGTGCAGAACAAGTCATAAAGACCTATCAGGCTATAATGAAAGAGCCTGATCATAAATAATGATACAGGCTCTTAATATAAATTTAAGCTTCTTATACTGAAACGTTGTTTTCTCTTAATGCATCATTAAGTGAGGTTTTTTTATCAGTTGATTCTTTACGTTTGCCAATAATTAGAGCGCATGGAACGTGATATTCACCAGCTGGGAATTGTTTAGCATAAGTTCCCGGGATAACCACAGAGCGAGCCGGCACAATACCTTTATACTCAACCGGAGTGCTTCCGGTAACGTCTATAATTTTTGTAGATGCAGTTAGTACTACGTTTGCTCCCAATACAGCTTCCTTTTCAACACGAACACCTTCAACAACTATAGCTCTTGATCCTAAAAAGCAATTGTCTTCAATAATAACAGGTGCAGCCTGGATCGGTTCAAGAACGCCACCAATACCAACACCACCACTTAAGTGAACRTGTTTWCCAATYTGWGCACATGAACCAACAGTAGCCCAKGTATCAACCATAGTACCTTCATCWACRTAAGCRCCRATGTTTACRTAMGAWGGCATCATAATTACACCTTTAGCCAGATAAGCGCCATAACGTGCACTAGCACCAGGTACTACTCTTACTCCAAGTTCTTTATAATTGGTTTTTAGTTTCATTTTATCATGAAACACAAAAGGTCCTGTTTCAGTTACTTTCATCTGTCTGATGGGGAAGTAAAGAATAACAGCTTTTTTGATCCATTCATTTACACCCCATGAATTTAGAATAGGTTCAGCCACGCGCAATTCACCTTTATCTAACTGCATAACTACGGTTTCAATTGCTTCACAATGTTCCGTATATTCTAATAAAGTTCTGTCTTCCCAAGCGGCTTCTACTAACTTTTTTAATTCTGCTATCATGTTGTTTGTTTATTTTTTGACAAAATAAATGAATTTTATGTATAGCGCATTGTTTTTTGCCATATAATTATTGTTTTTTTTATTCGTATTTATCAATTCCTGATGGTTCTTATGTATTTTTGATTTTTTATGACTGAAAAGGAAAAATTACGTATTGATAAATACTTGTGGGCAATAAGATTATTTAAAACCAGAAGTTTAGCCACAGAGGCCTGTAAGGCAGGTCGCGTTAAATTTAATGGTCAAAATCTTAAGCCATCTGCTATCGTAAAACCTGGTGATGTTTACCAGGTATCAAAAGGGATAGAAAAAAAATTAATAGAGGTAGTGGAACTTTTGTATAACAGGGTAGAATCTAAAATTGCCGTAACTAAATACAAAGACATCACCCCGGTCGAAGAAACACATGCATTCAAATCCATGTTCCATGCTCCTGCATTAAAAAGAGACAGAGGGTCTGGCCGACCAACTAAAAAGGATAGGCGCGAAACCGACGATTTGATAGGGGGGATGTTTGAAGAAGAAGAGTAGTTATTCCTTTTTTATCAGACGCATCCGATAAGCCTGGGTGGCCGTTTTTCCTAATTTTTTAATCAGCTGATAATTGGCAACCGCCCCAACAGCGGCACCTATTACAGGTAGCAACTGAGCCAGCTTAGCAATATCAATATAATCGCGATATTCCTGTTGAAACGTTTTCCAGTCGAAATTGTCAGAACTTTCCGGTAGTACAATTAATTTTTGATCCCAGTCCTGCATATGCAGAAATACCTTTGCGGCACCTTCTTTACTTGAAAAAGCCAATTGGAAAATGTAAAGAATGTATAAGCGTTCCCGAAAATCCTTTACATCGAAACCATATAAAGCAGCAATTTCAAAAAGCATTTTCATTTTAATGCCAACAAGAATTGGGAAGTCGGCCATACTCATTAAAAAACCTCCGGCCCCGGTTATCCCCCCTTCAGCAGCTCCGGTTTTACAGTAACCGTCTATTTTTTCGCGCACCAGCGCTTCCCTATGAATCAAACTCATTCCCATTGGAGGGGTGGAAGAAGTAGTATAAGTAGAACCAAAAAGAACAGCCTTTGTCATTCCCTTAATGGCAGCAGTAATTGCATTATGAACCTTGTCGGGAATATAGGTGTTTATCTTTTTCTGAATACCATCTGTAACCTTGCTCAAAGCAGATGGTTTCTTAAGAATATCCCTTTTCCAAAACTCCAGTTCAATCTCTACTTTTTGCTTGTAATTGTCCATTCTGCAGGGTTTTTTGGCATTGTCATTACACTGTTTGGTATAAGACGTGACAAGGCAGTTCCAAGTTACAGAAAAGATTAGTATTCTGTCTTCTCTGCAGTTTTACTCCAAAGCTTAAAGGCTCTTTGAGCCTCATCTCTAAGCATTTGCTTAAAAGGAAGTACACGGTCAGCCATAGATTTATGAATTTCATCATAAATGAACTTGTCGCTAAAGCCTATATCTGCTGCGTCTATTTTTGTATTTGCGTAATAGATAGTGTCAATCCTTGCCCAGTAAACAGCGCTTAGGCACATAGGGCATGGTTCACAACTAGTATAGATCACACATCCGCTTAAATCAAATGTTTTAAGTTTTTTACAGGCCAGTCTTATCGCAGCAACCTCCGCATGTGCTGTAGGGTCGTTACTTGCTGTAACCATATTGGCACTTTTAGCAATAACTTTCCCGTTTTTTACCACAACGGCACCAAAAGGGCCACCCATCTTTTCTAAAACATTTTCTTCAGAAAGCTGAATCGCCAGCTTCATGAATTTCTCGTGCTCTTTTAATTTGTCCATATTAATCGTGGTGCAAAAAAAATGCCCCGATAATTCGGGGCACATATATGTTAATAAATCAGCATTATTTTGTTGCTGGTTTGTAAGTATCGTTTAGTCCAATAATAACCTCACTGGTTACATCTAAACTTTCGTCAGCAAATAAAATTGCACTGTTTCCTTTAGAGTAAGTCAACACCATTTTATAGCCTTTCTTTTTTGCATAACCTTTCAAGTAATCAGCAACTTTATCGTAAAGTTTTTCGTTTTCAGTAGCTTGTTCAGTTTGAAGTGCAGCACCAGCATTTTGCTGATATGCCTGTAATTCTTGTTGTTTACGTGCTAATCTTTCTTCAGTTTTAGCTCTTTGATCAGCGGGTAAAGTATTTGCCTGTTGTTGGTAAGCAGCAACCTCACGTTGAAACGCTTGTTGTTTTGACCCAAGATCAGCTTGTGCTGTTTTAGATTTTGCTTCTAATTTTACTTTAATGTCTTTAAAATACTGATATTTTGTTAGTAATGAATCAGAGTTCACGTAAACAATTTTCTCATTATTTGAAACAGTAGTTGGCTCAGATTTAGTAGCTGCGCCAGCCTTCTCTTCTTTGTTCTGACAAGATGCCATTAAAGAAACTATGGCTACAGCAGTAGCTATACTGCCTAATGTTGATTTTGTTTTCATTAGTGTTTAATTTGTTTTTTCTGGGTTATAAACCTATCCTCTTGCCCATTTCTGAGTGATAAATTTCAACAAATATAAAATTTCAAATTTAGTATCCTAAAGAACTGTTTTTTTTCGGATGTTTTTTGGCTGTTTTAAGTCAAATAGTTATCCACATTTGCCGTTAATTGGCCATAAATGGTTAAATTTGAGTCTAATTGTTTTATTTAAAAATATGAGCGAAGAAAAGGATCCTAATTCAAATTATTCGGCAGATAATATACAGGTTTTAGAAGGTTTAGAAGCGGTGCGGAAGCGCCCTTCGATGTATATAGGCGATACAGGAGTTAAAGGTTTACATCACCTGGTGTATGAGGTTGTAGATAACTCGATTGATGAGGCATTGGCAGGACACGCCGATACCATTTATGTAAATATTCTTGAAGATAACTCGATAAGAGTTGAAGATAACGGACGTGGTATTCCAACAGGAATTAACACAAAAGAACAGAAATCCGCACTAGAAATTGTAATGACAGTTCTACACGCCGGTGGTAAATTCGATAAGGATACTTACAAAGTATCTGGGGGTTTACACGGGGTGGGGGTAAGTTGCGTAAATGCATTGTCAACCCATTTAAGAGCAGAAGTACATAGAGAAGGAAAAATTTGGGTACAGGAATACAATATTGGTAAACCACTATACGAAGTAAAATCTATTGGCGAAACCGATAAACGTGGCACTATAGTGACCTTTACGCCTGACCMTACTATATTTACACAAACTACAGAATATCGTTATGATACACTGGCTTCAAGATTAAGAGAGCTATCTTTCTTGAACAAGGGGATCAGATTAACCCTTACTGATGAGCGGGAAGTAAATAACGATGGAACTTTCCGTACAGAACTTTTCCATTCTGAAGGTGGACTGAAAGAATTTGTTCAGTTCCTTGATGGCAATCGTCCGTCGCTAATTGCTGAACCAATTTATGTTGAAGGAATCAAAAATGGTATTCCTGTTGAACTTGCTTTGCAGTACAACGACAGCTATGCAGAAAACGTTCACTCTTATGTAAACAATATTAACACACACGAGGGTGGTACACACATTGCCGGTTTTAGAAGAGGTTTAACCAGAACTTTAAAAGCGTATGCTGATAAATCAGGATTGCTTAAAGGAGTTAAATTTGAAATCACCGGTGATGATTTTAGAGAAGGCTTAACTGCAGTAATTTCTGTTAAGGTTCAGGAGCCTCAGTTTGAGGGGCAAACTAAAACTAAATTAGGTAACTCTGAGGTTATGGGTGCGGTTGATATCGCAGTAGGTGAGGCCCTTGGTATTTACCTTGAAGAATATCCGAGAGAAGCTAAATCAATTGTTAATAAAGTAATTCTTGCCGCTACTGCCCGTGCTGCGGCGCGTAAAGCTCGTGAAATGGTACAGCGCAAGAGCGTTATGGGAGGTTCGGGCCTTCCTGGAAAACTTGCCGATTGTTCAGATAGCGATCCGGAAAAATGCGAACTATACCTGGTGGAGGGAGACTCCGCAGGTGGAACTGCCAAACAAGGTAGAGATCGTAACTTCCAGGCCATCCTGCCTCTAAAAGGTAAGATCCTGAATGTTGAAAAAGCAATGGAACATAAGATCTACGAAAATGATGAGATCAAAAATATGTTTACTGCTCTTGGCGTAAGTATTGGTACTCCAGAGGATGATAAAGCCTTAAACCTTACCAAACTTCGCTATCATAAAATCGTAATCATGACGGATGCTGATATCGATGGATCTCACATTACCACTTTGATTCTTACCTTCTTCTTTAGGTATATGAAAGCCTTAATAGAGGCCGGATATGTTTATATCGCTGCTCCTCCGCTGTATCAGGTTAAAAAAGGTAAAGAATTTGAATATTGCTGGAATGACCAGCAACGTGATGCTGCCGTACAGCGTTTAAAAGGTGCTGGTAAAGAAGAAAGCGTACATATTCAACGTTACAAAGGTTTGGGAGAGATGAACGCGGAGCAACTGTGGGACACAACTCTTGATCCGGCAAAGCGTACATTAATGCAGGCAACAATTGAAAATGCTGCAGAGTGCGATCATACATTCTCTATGCTTATGGGCGATGATGTTGCGCCAAGAAGAGAGTTTATTGAAAGAAATGCTAAGTATGCTAAAATTGATGCTTAATTTTTAAGCTTTCAAGAATATGTAAAAGAGGATGGTCATGATTATGATACATCCTCTTTTTTTGTCCAATCGATTTTTTGGTGCCATTTATCTATGAGGAATTGGATTCTTCCTTAAAATAGATTATAAGAAACAACAAGGGTTTTTAAACGGATACTAAAAGGAGTTAATAGAGAATTGCCCCTATCAACCCCCTATTAACTCCCTGTTTGATCCCTATAAGAAATATTTTAAATATTTACTTATAAAGGAATAGTTTCATCTTTTTATAGTTAATTACTGCCTGATATTTCAAGAGCAAATCGCTCCCTATAATTCCAATAATAGGTGGGTGGCCCAGATTCTCATACGCCTGGTTTACGGTTTCCAAATCCAGTGCTACTGTTTCGTAATCCTTTAATACAAGGCTGCCAATTTTTATAGCCGGTATTATCGCTTGCAATGTACTTGAGGTAGAGAATAATGTAGTGGCCKGTGTCTCTTCGCTATGTTCCAGTTCCTTAAGGTGTTCTTTAACAAAGGTTTTGTCAAAAACTGACCTGGACGCTCCTGTGTCAACAACGGCAAATAACTTTTGTCCAAAAACAACAATTTCCACCAGCAGGTGGAAACCGTCGTCTTGTAAGCTTATTAATATTAAGGGTATTGAGATTGGTCTCATTTAAGCAGATCTGTATACCCTCGTTTAAACGAGTTTCATTTCATAAAGTACGTCATTCATGTTACGAACAGCATCAGCACTTTTGTTAAATGTAGCTTGTTCAGTATCACTTAATTTAATATCTAGTATTTTTTCGGCACCGTTTTTACCAAGAATTACCGGAACAACCAATGAAATATCTTTTTGTCCGTATTCTCCTTCAAGGAACACGCCGGATGAGATCAGTTTTTTCTGGTCGCGTACAATGCTTTCAACCATTGCAGCAGTACCTGCACCGGGTGCGTACCATGCCGATGTGCCAATTAGTTTAGTTAAAGTAGCACCGCCTACCATGGTGCTGGCAACAACTTTTTCTTGTTGCTCTTTGCTTAGGAATTGAGTAACAGGGATGCTATTCCAGGTGGCATGGTTAATTAAAGGAATCATAGTTGTATCTCCATGACCGCCAATAACCATGGCATTCAGGTCAGCTGGAGAACAGCCTAATTCCTGACTTAAGTAATATTTAAACCTTGATGAATCTAAAGCACCACCCATTCCTATTACACGGTTTTTAGGTAGTCCTGAAGTTTTTAAGGCGAGATAATTCATGGTGTCCATCGGGTTCGAAACCACGATGATAATGGTGTCAGGAGAGTGTTTTAAGATATTTTCGGCAACGCCTTTTACAATGCCGGCGTTAATTCCAATTAACTCTTCGCGAGTCATGCCCGGTTTACGTGGTAAGCCCGAAGTTATAACCACAACTTCAGATCCTGCCGTGCTGGCATAATCGTTGGTAACACCGGTAATTTTAGTGTCAAAGCCTAATAGAGCGGCCGTTTGCATCATATCAATTGCCTTGCCTTCTGCAAAACCTTCTTTAATGTCCAGTAAAATTAGCTCTTCAGCTAATTCTTTTCTGGCAATATTATCTGCACAGGTAGCGCCAACGGCACCTGCACCTACAACCGTTATCTTCATAAATATAGTTTTTTACATATGTTACCTTCCCTTCGAAGTTAGAAAAATACATGAGTTTAAAAAATGGTTTTTAAAACTTTATTCTTTATTGCTGGTTTTATGATAAAGAATTTACATTTGCTAATCGAGTGAAAAAATAGGGGGGCTTATGGAAAATATACCAGTACAAAAAGTTGATATAATGTCTTATGCAGGCAAATGGTATTCGCTATGTTCCATACCTACTATTATGGATAAAGACTGGTATCAAACTACCGAAACTTATGTAATACACCCCGATGGTTACTATGCTGTATTTACAACATATAAAGTTGTTGGGACTGATGAGCAAAGATATACCCGATCAAAACTTTTTGTAACCAGGGGCAGTAATAATGCTATTTTAAAGGCTCAATATGTATGGCCTTTTAAAGTTGACTATTGGGTAGTGGAACTGGCCGATGATTATTCGTATGCCGTGGTTGGGCATCCTAAGCACAGGCATCTTTCTATTCTATCGCGTAAACCGGGCATGGCTGATAAACTACTTGCAGAAATTATTGACAGGTGTGGGCAGCGCGGTTATGATACCTCAAAGCTTGTTTCTCAGGAACATCACATTCTTTCTTGTGCTGATGCAGCACTAGCCTGATCTTAAAATTTAGAAACACCTTACATCACAGTCAAAAAATACCTATTTTTGGACTTCCATTCTTGAATTCCGAAACGAGTAATTTGATTACAATATGTATTTGATTTTTGATACCGAAACTACAGGTTTACCACGCAATTGGAATGCCCCGATTACTGATACAGATAATTGGCCCAGGTGTATTCAAATTGCATGGCAGCTTCATGATGAGTTTGGTAATCTTATCGAAAACCAGGATTATCTTGTAAATCCTAACGGATTCAATATTCCTTATGATGCCGAACGTATTCACGGCATTTCAACTGAACTTGCGCAGGAACAAGGAATTGAATTACAGGAGGTGTTAGAGAAGTTTAATATTGCACTTTCTAAGGCAAAATTTATTGTAGGTCAGAACATTGGTTTCGACGTTAATATTATGGGATGCGAGTTTCATAGGATGGGTGTAGAAAGTCCGATGGCACAGATGCCTGTTCTTGATACCTGTACAGAAACTACGGCCGAGCTGTTGCGTCTTCCCGGGGGTAGAGGAGGCAGGTTTAAACTACCTAATTTAACGGAACTTCACGAATACCTTTTTGGTGAGCCATTTTCGGAAGCACACAATGCCACTGCCGATGTAGAGGCAACCACACGTTGCTTTTTTCAACTTCTCAAAATTGATGCCTTCCGACCTGATCAGTTACAGACAGACCAGAACTATTTACGTCTTTTTAAAGAAAAGAACCCAGGGGTAATAAACCGCATCGGTTTAACACATATAAACCTTAAGTCGGCCTCTGATGATATCAGGAAAAGGTTGCAAAAAACCAGCGGTGGACCTTCTAAACAGGAACTCGCAGGTAATAAAGAAGAGCTTAAAAACGCTTCTTTTGCGCATTTACATAACCATACGCAGTTTTCTGTTCTACAGTCGACCATTAATATTCCTGCGCTTATAAAGGCGGCGGCCGCCGAGAAAATGCCAGCTGTAGCGATGACCGATCATGCAAATATGATGGGAGCCTTTCATTTTGTAACCCAGGTACTCAATCATAATAAAGCCATAGAGGCTAAAAATGCTGCTGCTGTAGAAAAAGGAGAGGAACCTACTGATGTTGTTTTAAAACCAATAGTTGGGTGTGAGTTTTTTGTATGCGAGAACCATGAAGACAAAAAACGTAAAGATGATGGTTATCAGATGGTATTGCTGGCCAAAAATAAAAATGGCTATCATAATCTGGCAAAAATGTCGTCCATTGCCTATACCAGAGGTTTTTACTTTCAAATCTTCGGATGAKATGAAGGCACTTTTTGCTGATCTTCCTGAAGCAATCTTAAACATACAGTCTATTGTAGATAAAATTGAGATCTATAAACTCGCCCGTGAAGTTCTTTTGCCTAAGTTCGATATCCCCGAAGAGTTTCTAGTTGCCGAGGATGAAGAAGATGGAGGAAAACGTGGAGAAAACAAATTCCTGCGTCATCTAACTTATGTAGGTGCTAAAAAACGGTATGGCGAGCTTACACCGGAAATTATTGAGCGACTTGATTTCGAGTTGCAGACTATCGAAAAAACAGGTTATCCAGGCTATTTCCTTATTGTACAGGATTTTATTGCTGAAGCAAGAAACCTTGATGTTTCTGTTGGACCTGGTCGTGGTTCAGCTGCGGGATCGGTGGTTGCATATTGCTTATGGATCACCAACATAGATCCGATTAAATATGACCTCCTTTTTGAGCGTTTCCTGAATCCGGATCGTGTATCCATGCCCGATATTGATATCGACTTTGACGATGAGGGCCGTGGCAGGGTAATGGACTATGTAATTAAAAAATATGGATCAAACCAGGTTGCTCAGATCATTACTTATGGTACCATGGCGGCAAAATCTTCGATCAGAGATACTGCACGTGTACTGGATCTGCCACTTTTTGAAGCTGATAAAATAGCCAAGCTCATACCTAATATGAAGCTTGCCAAAATATTTACGCTTGATGAAAAGACTTTAAAAGGTGCTTTAAGAGCAGATGAATATGAAAAGGTTTTAGAATTAAAGGTATTATCTGAAGCTAAAAACCTAAGTGCCGAAACCATTCTTCAGGCACAGATTCTGGAAGGATCATTACGTAACACAGGTATACATGCTTGCGGGGTAATTATTACGCCTGATGATATTACGAACTTCGTTCCTGTTTCTACAGCTAAGGATTCTGATCTGTATGTAACGCAGTTCGACAACTCTGTTGTGGAAAGTGCGGGTTTGTTAAAAATGGATTTTTTGGGGTTAAAAACGCTAACCCTTATTAAGGATACAGTAAAGCTTGTTAAACTCGGCCATGGGGTAGATCTTGATCCTGATAATTTCCCTATCGATGATGAAAAGACATATGAGCTTTTCCAACGGGGAGAAACCATAGGTATTTTCCAGTACGAGAGCAACGGAATGCAGAAATACATGAAGGAGCTGAAGCCTACTGTTTTTGGCGACTTAATTGCCATGAATGCGCTGTATCGTCCTGGACCTTTAGAGTATATCCCAAGCTTTGTGCGCCGGAAAAACGGAGAAGAAGAGATTAAGTATGACCTTGATGCCTGCGAAGAATATTTAAAGGAAACCTATGGTATTACCGTATATCAGGAGCAGGTGATGCTTTTATCGCAAAAACTTGCAGGTTTTACCAAAGGTGAAGCCGACGTTTTGCGTAAGGCAATGGGTAAAAAACAAAAGGATGTACTGGATAAGATGAAACCTAAATTTGTAGCCCAGGCCGCAGAGAAAGGACACGACGCCGCTACGCTTGAAAAGATTTGGAAAGATTGGGAAGCATTTGCATCCTATGCCTTTAACAAATCGCACTCTACCTGTTATGCATGGATTGCTTACCAAACGGCTTACTTAAAGGCTCATTATCCGGCCGAATATATGGCT
Organism: Pedobacter sp. 05L430; assembly: GCF_056397585.1. Lineage (NCBI taxonomy): Bacteria > Pseudomonadati > Bacteroidota > Sphingobacteriia > Sphingobacteriales > Sphingobacteriaceae > Pedobacter > Pedobacter sp. 05L430. Next base: position 94,003 of record NZ_JBFTNT010000007.1, read on the forward strand.
GCTGTGCTGTCAAACAATATGAGTGACATTAAACAGGTTGCCTTTTTTATGGAAGAGTGTAAACAAATGGGAGTTCAGGTACTAGGCCCGGATGTTAATGAGTCGGACATTAAGTTCTCTGTAAATACTCAAGGTGAAATTCGTTTTGGTTTATCTGGTATTAAGGGAGTTGGTGATAAGGCGGTAGAAAGTATTATCGAAGAGCGTAATGTTAATGGTATGTACAAAGATGTTCATGATTTTGCTAAAAGATCCAATACTCGTACTGTAAACAAAAAAGCATATGAGAGCTTTGTTTATAGTGGTGCATTTGATGGCTTCGGTTATCATCGTGCACAGTACTTTTTTGTGGGTTTAAATGAGAAAATGAACGGTATTGAGAAGCTTATCAAGTTTGCCAACGATTTTTCAAATAATGAATCCTCATCTCAATCGTCTCTATTTGGAGGTTCGGTTGCCGATATGATTTCAGAACCATCACTTCCTGTTGCACCGGAATGGAGTTTAATTGATCGGTTGAAATTTGAAAAGGATGCTATTGGGATATTTCTGAGTGGCCATCCACTTGATAATTATCGTTTAGAATTAAAGGAATTTTGCCAGCAAAAGGTTAAGCATCTTTCTGTGATTAACAAAATAAGAACTGGTGATACAAATGAAGAGGTACTTGCAGAGTTTGAAGGGATAAAAAACAGAGAATTAGTTGTAGGAGGATTGGTAGTGGTGGCAGCTCAAAGGATGACCAAAACCGGAAAGCCTTTTGGAACTATGGTTTTTGAAGACTATGATGACAGCTGTGAGCTTGCTTTGTTTGGTGATGATTTCATTAAATTTAAGCAGTTTCTTACTGATGGTTATTTTCTGCAGATTCGCGGAAGGGTTGGAGAACGGTTTAGAAAAGAGGGCGATTGGGAGTTTAAGATCACTTCGATTAACCTRCTTTCGGAATTAAGGGATAAGTTAGCCAAGTCTGTAACAATTCAGGTACCGCTTGAAAGGATAGACGATGACTTTATGACTCAAATTAATGCGATATTAGAAGACAATAAGGCCAATACTGATCAACAAAATTGCCAGCTACTTTTTGAGGTTTATGATAGGGAACAGAATGTGAACATTAAAATGCCTTCTAAGTCGGTTAAAATCAATCCTAGTAATCAACTTTTAGAACAATTGCAGAGTTTGGATGTTCATCCTAAGTTGAACTAATGTCATTTTGGCATTAGTAAAGTAGATGGCACTACAATTGATTATATATTTGCATCAGCAATAGCCTGATAAGTTTATACTCACAGAGTTTATGCCACAGGCTTTTAACCGCTGATTTCAATAGAAAAAAATAAAATAAAAATAAGAATTATGGCTTTGGAAATTACAGATGCAAACTTCGAGGAAGTTGTATTAAAATCAGATAAACCCGTTTTGGTTGATTTTTGGGCTTAAAGACGGTCAGGTTGTAGATAAGCAAGTTGGTGCAGTTCCGAAATCTGTATTAGCACAGAAATTAGATAAGCAGTTATTATAACTCAACATATACTAGTTTAAAAAGCGTTCATAACTTATGAACGCTTTTTTTATATTTACAATATGCAATCGCCGTTTGATGAACAATCCTTACACTTTAACAGTAATTTAGAACTTCTTGCCCGACAGGTGGTAGAAGGCTTTATTACCGGTCTTCATAAGAGTCCATTTCATGGCTTTTCGGTTGAATTTGCAGAGCACAGGCTTTACAATGTGGGTGATAGTGTAAAGAATATTGACTGGAAACTGTTTGCCAGAACAGATAAACTGTTCAGTAAAAGGTACGAAGAGGAAACCAACCTTCGTTGCCAGTTTATCATAGATGTATCATCTTCTATGTATTTTCCGGTAAACGAATACAATAAGCTCAATTTTTCGATACAAGCCACTGCAGCATTAATTTACTTATTAAAACGGCAGCGTGATGCCTTTGGTCTTAGTCTTTTTACAGATCATTTATTATTAAATACTCCGGCGAAATCTACTACGACACATCAAAAATATTTATTTACACATCTGGAAGGGATATTAAAATCTCAAAAGATGGATGTAAAAACTAATGTAGATCAGGCATTGCATCAGATAGCGGAATTGATTCATAAACGCTCATTAGTGGTAGTTTTTAGTGATATGCTGAATACCATGCAGGATGAGAACGAAACTGAAGCGTTGTTTTCTGCACTGCAACATTTAAAGTTTAACAAGCACGAAGTAATTATTTTTAATGTTACCGATAAATCAAAGGAAGTAGATTTCGGCTTTGAGAACAGACCCTATGAGTTTGTAGACATGGAAACCGGTGCCACTCTTAAGGCGCATACATCCAAAGTAAAAGAATCGTATCTGTTAAAAATGAACAGTTATAGACAAGCTATTCAGCTTAAGTGCACTCAATATAAGATCGATATGATTGATGCCGATATTTCTGCCGGGTTTTATCCCATATTGCAGGCCTACCTCATTAAAAGACAAAAGATGAGCTAAGGATTTGTTGCCAGTTCGGTATTCTTTAAAATAACAGAACAGGCGTATTCAATTTCCTCGTTGCTGATAATTAGTGGAGGGGCTACACGCATAGAGTTGCTGCAATGTAAAAACCAGTCGCTTAWTACGCCATCAGCAATGCAAGCATCAATGATCTTTTTGTTTGTTTCGAAGTTCTCAAACTCGATGGCAATCATTAAACCCTTACCACGCACTTCCTTTACTGCCGGATGTACCAGTAATTTCTTAAATAGCTCACCTTTTTCAGTTACCCCGTCAACAATATTTTCGTGAAGAATGGTCTGTAATGTTGCCAGGCCAGCGGCGCAGCTAACAGGATGACCGCCGAAGGTTGTAATGTGGCCAAGTATCGGGTTGGTTGCCAGAGTCATCATGATCTCTTTTGAACTGATAAAGGCGCCGATAGGCATGCCGCCACCAATACCTTTGGCCAGTAAAAGAATATCAGGTACAATGTCAAAATGTTCAAAGCCAAATAGTTTACCAGTTCGTCCAAAACCGCATTGTATTTCGTCAAGCACTAATAATGTACCGGTAGCAGTGCATTTCTCTCTAAGCGCTTTAAAATAGGCTTTATCGGCAATTCTAATTCCTGCTTCACCCTGTATGGTTTCAATAAATACTGCTGCGGTATTTGTAGTGATGAGATCCAGATCAGTTAGGGAGTTGTATTCAATAAATTTAATATGAGGTAATAAAGGGCGGTAGGCTTGTTTAAACTCCTCATTGCCCATTAAGCTTAACGCACCTTGAGTACTGCCATGATAGGAATTGTTGCAGGAAATAATCTCTGTACGATTTGTATAGCGTTTTGCAAGCTTCATTGCGCCTTCCACGGCTTCTGCTCCGGAATTTACAAAATAAGTACAATTTAAATTGGCAGGAAGAACATCTGCAAGGGCTTTGGCAAAATTGACTTGTGGACTTTGAACAAACTCGCCATATACCATGATATGCATGTAACTTTCGGCCTGATTTTTTACTGCTTCCACAACGGCAGGATGACAATGGCCAACATTGCTAACGCCAATGCCGGCAATTAAGTCGAGGTATTTTTTGCCCTCAGTATCATAAAGATACATTCCGCTGGCTTTATTGAATTCTAAAAGAAGAGGTTCTAATGTGGTTTGAGCGTTATGTTGAAGAAATAACTGACGTTGTGTAAGCATACACAAAGTTAAGAATTATTTTGCTACACACCTTTTTAAGGCCTTTTATTACGGTATCTTGATAGTAGTTCGCGTTTAAAGGTTTCCTGTGCTCTATAGTATTTTCCTATAACCTTAATGGGTAAGCTCGCTTTTAGTTTTGCGTAATATTTCTTGTCGAGGTTTAGTTCTCTTTGTTTAAAGCTAAAATCATTAACAATAAGTGTTTGCACTTCGCTATCAGAAAGTTCATCAATTTCGGGCATTTTTCTGAAACTGATCATCTTTTGTCCACGTTCTTTACGCAGTTGGGATTGTTCTTTTTGGTAATCATTGTAGATTGGCCAGAAGATCTTAGCTTCTTCAGCTGAAAGCTCAAGTTTTTGCGTTAAATAAGTAATCTTATAAGATTCAATTTCTTCGCGTTTCTTGTCATCTGGCTTTTGTGCCATTGCAAGAAATGGAAATGCGAAAAGGAATGCTATAATGGTTAAATTTTTCATTTCTTCTATAAATTATAAACTTGTTGCAAGCTCATTCTGCGAATAATTAGTTAGTATATAATTTTCTAAATCAGTATCTGCTACTGTGGACTTAGGCTGTGTAATATCGGTACTGCTAATGTGATCTATAATTACTTGCTCATCTATGTCGTATAACATTTGCTCTGTGGCCAAATCTGAAGAAACTGTTTGTTGCGCAGGGCTTTGCTGTTGGTTGAAATACAAACCTACGCCAGTTATTAATAAAAAGCAGGCTGCCGAAGCGTACTTAACGAGATGGGAATTCCATAAGCGTATAACTTTAGGTTTTGCAATTGGTTTTGTTTCACCTACTGTTTTTGCTAAAATATTGGCTTGCAATTTTTCAAAGTAATGATCTGGTACAGTATGCCCATCATTTTGAATAACAGATTTTAATTTTTCAGTACTAATTCTGGCATTGAYACTTTCGCTCAATTCATTAAAATAATGCGCAGGAGTAGTAAACCCGGTTTCCCGAACTCCCTTCATCCATTCATCGTTTTCAAAATCTTGTTTCATTACAAATGTATTGATGCATTAATTGCCAAAAGGTTTAAAAGGTAATGTCTTCATTTAGCATAAAAACTTCAATTTTTTTTACAGCTATGTGAAAAGAGGCTTTTAAAGCACCTACACTGGTGCCAGTGATCTCCGAAATTTCCTCATATTTAAGTTCATCAAAATATTTCATATTAAATATAAGTCTTTGTTTTTCAGGTAAAGTTAATAATGCTTGCTGTAGTTTTAGCTGTATTTTATCCCCATTAAAATAAGATGAAGCTATCAGGGTCTCTGCCAGTTCATCAGATACCTCGTCTAAAGGAGTATTGTTTCTTTGTTTCTTTTTATTGAGAAAGGTGATAGATTCGTTGGTAGCAATCCTGTATATCCAGGTATAAAGCTGCGAGTCGCTGCGGAAAGAATCGAGATTTTTCCAAACCTTAATGAACACATCCTGTACCAGATCATCCGCATCGTCATGATCAATTACCAGGCGTCGGATGTGCCAGTAAATTTTTTGTTGATATTTATTTAAAAGCAGGTTAAAGGCTTCATCGCGAGTTTTTGTGTTTGAGAACTTCTCTAAAATCTCTGAATCTTCAACCTGCTTCATTTATTCTATTTTGGTTGGATAGGTAATTTATTTTTTTGCTCTTTTAATTACTTTTTGAGCTGCTTCAATAATATTAATTGAATCTAATCCGTATTTAGTCATTAACTGATCAGGAGTACCACTTTCCCCGAAGCTGTCGTTAACAGCAACAAATTCCTGAGGAGACGGAAGCTCAGTTGAAAGTAATCTTGCAATGCTTTCTCCTAATCCGCCAAACTTATTGTGCTCTTCGCAAGTAACCACACATCCTGTTTTCTTTACAGATTTCAGAACTGCTGCTTCATCTAAAGGTTTAATGGTGTGGATATTGATGATTTCAGCATCAATTCCCATTTCTGCTAATTTTTCACCAGCTTCAATGGCTTTCCAAACCATGTGTCCGGTAGCAATAATGGTTACATCAGTACCTTCATTTACCATCCATGCTTTACCGATTTCGAATTT
>NZ_JBFTNT010000008.1:0-59214 GCF_056397585.1 Pedobacter sp. 05L430
TAGCTGTTCCGGGCACTACAGGTTATGCTACAGTTCCTGCCAATTTCGGTAGTTTAGAGAACATAGGTCTTGAATTTACACTTTCAACGGTTAACATAGACCAGGAATTTAAATGGAATTCTACATTCACTTTCTCACTAAACAGAAATAAGGTACTGTCTCTTCCTGGCAATCAGGATTATCGTCCAAATATTTATAATATGGCAAGGGTAGGGGAAACTGCAGGCGTATTTTACGGTCTTAAAGCTTTGGGCGTGTATGCTTATGACACAGATAATGTATATCAGCGGGATGCAGCCGGAGCTGTTGTTCCTTATCGTCAGGGATCCGCAAATGGATCGATCTATAAAGGTGGAGATGTAATATGGGAGGACATAAATGGCGATGGTATCATTAACGATTCCGATTTGCAGGTAATTGGTGATCCAAATCCTGATTTTACTGGAGGTTTTCAAAACGAATTCAATTACAAAAAATTMACGCTTTCTACATTAATCACCTACAGTTTTGGCAATGATGTATTTAATGAGGTTAAAAGAAACCTGGATGCTACACCATATGATCAGAATTTCACCACCGATCAGCTTAGACGATGGAGAAAACCGGGTGATGTAACAGATGTTCCAAGATTGGTTAAAACTGACCCGATGTTAAACAATGCCATCTCAAGCAGATTTGTAGAAGATGGTTCATTTATCAGAGTTCAAAATCTTGCGCTCAATTATAGAATTCCGACGAAAGTATTGAACAAGCTAAAAATAAACAATGCTACTGTAGGATTCTCGGTAGTCAACCTGCTAACCTTTGGTTCTTACACCGGATATGATCCCGAGGTCAGCTCATCAACTAATGCACTTGCCGTTGGTGTAGATCGTGGATCTTTCCCAAGAACCAGAACATATAATTTGTCATTGAACTTTAGTCTTTAATACTATGAAACGAAGAGATTATAAAATATACAGCTTTATGCTGATCACCTTGGTTTTCTTATCCAGCTGTAAGAAGGCATTAGAAATCGATCCAACAACTTCTTATTCCAGTTCGAATTTCTGGACCGAAACGCCTCAGGCAACGGCAGCTTTATATGGTGCATACAACCTTTTACAAGGAGCAATGGCGCCGGAGTCTGTTTTATACGGCGAAGGAAGGGCTGATAATGTAGTCATAAATCCACTGGCATTGAGCTCGCAGACCTTGAATTTGTTAACAAACAACCTCAACTCAAGTCTGCCTATTGCAAACTGGAGTGGTTTCTATCAGGTTGTTAATCAAAGTAATTTAATCCTAAAGAACACTTTGGAAATGAAGGGTAAAGGACTTTATTTAGGGAAAGCTGCTGAATATAATAGTGTAAGAGGGCAGGCCTTTGCCATTCGCGCTTTCTGTTACTTTTACATGACCCGTATTTGGGGTAAATTACCCATGGTAACTGAACCCTTTGTAGATGCGAAACAAAATGTAAGCATTGCACGTTCAGATACTGCTGCGGTGTACGCCCAGATCCAGGCAGATCTTGATTCTGCAGCATTAGCGCCAATCCCTGCATCTTATACAACGGCTCCGGCAACCCGGGCCCAGTTTACATTAGGTGCAGTTAATGCTTTGTATACTGATTTTTATATGTGGCGTCATCAATATGAGAATGCACTTGTGGCCTCACAGAAAATTCTGACCAGCTCAACCTATTCACTTGCCTCACTTTATAGTGCCTCGTCAACGGTAGATTATAATGTTAATCCGGCATTAATTGACAATACTGCTTATGCGCAGATGTTTACGAAAGGAGCTTCTAATGAATCAATTTTCGAAATCGATTACAATTTTGCGGAGCGGGCCACACGATCATTTTTGATTACGGTATATGGTGATCTTGGTTTCCAGCCGTTCTTCAAAGCCAGTGGTTACCTATCTAGTAAATTCAGCTCAACGGATTTGCGTTCAAAGATTAATTTCGATACCAATTCGGGTATCGTAAAATTCTTTGAGAAATCTGGATTTGTGCGTGGTACGCAGGACGATAAGAATATTATCATTTATCGCCTGGCCGATATCATGTTGTTACGTGCTGAAGCACTCAATAAAACCGGCAACATTCCCGGAGCAATGGTACTGGTAAATCAAATCAGAAGCAGAGCCGGGGCCCAGCCATATGCGGAAGATTCTTACAGCGGATTTACCACCGATCAAATAGAAGATCTTATCCTTGATGAACGTGCCAGAGAACTTTGTTACGAAGGCAAGAGATGGTTTGATCTGGTACGTACAGGCAAGGCCATTAAAGTAATGCAGCCCATCAATGGCCTTAGTCAGACTGAAAACTTCCTGTGGCCATTAAGCCTTACCGAAATCAGATTAAACCCACTGTTGGATCAAAATTCATATTACCAATAAAAAATATTTAAAGATGAAAAAATTAAATCTTTACCCAAAAGTACTTTTTCTCTGCATGTGTGTGCTCACAATTGTAAGTTGTGGCAAACTCGAGCTTTTGAAAAATGAAGATAGTAACGGAACTGATGCAGGTGCTAACCTTAAGGAGCAAACCATACAACAGTTTCTACTTGCAGACCACAGTTCAGATTTAACCGAACTTGATCTCTTTGCTTCAGCAGTGAAACGTTCGGGCTTGATGGATATGCTGGGTAAAAGCGAGGATTATACTATGGTACTGCTCACCAATCCCGCGGTTAAACAGCTTTTGGCAACGGTAGGGTATACCAGTGTTGATCAGGTACCTCCCATTATTCTTAAAAACCTGTTGGGCGATCTGATCATAAAAGGGAAATTAAAATCCACTGATCTTAGTCTTGATGAGACAAGAAAAATAGAAACCATTAATGGAAACTATATTTACTACTCCAGAACATCAAACGCATCTGATCAATATGTGCTGAGAATTAATCAGAATTCAACATTAGGATCCACGGCGGCAGTGGTACGGTCGCAGGATCTGGAATTTAACAACGGCGTAGCCCAGGTTACTGCTCAGTTTACTTTCTACAGGTTGCTGGACGATAAACCGGATGAGGCCGATGAGGGGGGGAATGTGATTACACAAAAAATCAATGTGGCTAAAGACGTTTACGTTCGCGGCGGTTCTGGTAACTCAAATGCCAATTTCAACGATGTGGCAACCATAGATTTAAAAGCGGTAAGTTCCGCAGATGCTACTGTTGGTCGTATTGGTGTAATGCAGTACCCACTGGAAAAACCAAGCTTTGGCGACAAAATTGGCGCCGCAAAGATGTATGTTTATGTGTATACCACAGGGTTAACGCCTGCTACCACATTCTCCTTTTCTGCACATTTAGGTGAAAATAAAGATTGGGCGGAAAATGCAATCACCTGGAACAATGCTCCGACCTACAATTCTGTTCCTATGTCAACTTTATCTATTCCCGGAGAAACAGTTGGATGGGTTTCTTTTGATGTTACCTCAGCAGTTAGTCAGCTTTACGCAAATAATGAAACCTTTATCAACGTGTTTTTAAAACACAATGTTGATAATTTTATTAAGGTTCGCCCAAGGGAATTCTCTAATGGACTTTACAGTTCTTATATTACTATTAGTTCTCCACCGCAAACAGTTTTAACACTCGGCAAGGTAAGTGTGCTTAATGTTTCTGCCCTTGAGCAGATTGCACCGTTAACATTGGCTAATTTGAAAATGGAAGGTACAACTGATCATAACATTACCTACTCCGTAAAACAGGTTCCTACGGCCGGATTCTTAGTTAAATATGGGATTCCGCTTGCTGCAAATGCCTCTTTTTCGCAGGCTGATATTGCAAAAGGAGCCATTAAATACCTATATGGGGGATCGGGCAATACGGATAAGATCATTTTTGAGGCAAGAGATCATAACGGAGGGTATTTTAAATCAGACATCAGCCTGGATATCGCAATTAAATAGATTTTGCCTGGCATTTGCTTAAATCAGTAAGTCCGAACAAAAATATAAATTATGAAAAGAACAGTATTTCTTGTAATGCTTTTAACTACATTTTTTGACTATGCAAATGCATTTCAAAAAGGGTTAAACGATCCGGTTTCACCATTTCCGGTAAGGGGATTTCATCTCGATTTGCGCATTCAGGCCATTCCTATGCCCGCTCTTAGAAAACTTGCGCTGCAATTGGTTAAGGGTGGCATTAATACGCTGGTTATGGAATGGGAGGCAACTTATCCTTTTCAGGACGAACCTTTGATTCCTAATCGTTTTGCTTATACAAGAGATGAAGTAAAGGCTTTTATTGCTTACGGTGCTTCTATAAAACTTGATGTCATACCACTTCAACAGAGCTTTGGACATGTTGAATACATTCTTAGAAATCCCAAATACAAAGACCTGAGAGAAGATCAGAAAGATTACTCTCAGGTCAATCCAATTCGCGAGGCTGAGGCTAAAAAGCTTTTTACCACGCTTTATCAGGACTTGATTTCTACACATAATTCTCCTTATATCCATATTGGTGGTGATGAGACTTATCTGCTGGGACACTCAGAAGAATCCAAAAAGAAGATTAAAGCAGTCGGTATCGGAAGGCTATATGGCGATTATATCAAAATGCTTTGCGATGTTGTAGTTGGATTGGGTAAGAGACCGGTACTTTGGGCAGACATCGCTTTGAAATATCCGGAGGCATTAAAGGGTTTACCAAAAGAGACCATTTTTATCGACTGGAATTATGGATGGGACATCAATATGTTTGGTGACCATGAAAAACTCATGCATAGTGGTTTTGAAGTATGGGGAGCACCATCAATAAGGAGTCATCCCGATAATTACTTTCTCACCCAATGGGGAAAACACTTTAAAAATATTTCTGATTTTGTTCCGTTGGCAAAAGAGCTGGGCTACAAAGGCATCATTATGACTTCCTGGTCTACCTCCGGATTGTATTCTCCCGTGTTTGAAACCACCAGGGATATCGTAGATCTTTATGCAATCCGACGTGTTTATCCTATCAGCGGATTTAATATGCTTATCGCGGCATTTCTTGAATCCATAAAGTCCGGGAAGGCACTTGATACAGAAAAGTTCATTTACGGTTATGCCAAATCGCAATATGGTTTTGATGAAAACAGTGCTAATGCGTTTTGGAAAGCGGTTTCGGCGGTTCCTTTCGAGATTACACAAGGAAAACCGATCAATACGGATTTAAGTATTGATCAAATGTTAGATAGTACCAAAAAAGCATCTGCTATACTCCTGAAGCTTAAGCCCGTTAAAAATGCAAAAGAGTTTGAACATTACCGCTTAATGGCAGCCATCCGTATACAATATCTTACTTATCAGTCGATAGAATCCCGGGCAAATGCTCCGGAAATGACCGCCGAAAAGCTTAAGGTACTAATTCCTGAGCTTGAAGCGCTACCTACTAAAGAACTGGATAAGAAGTTTATAGCGCTCAATTCAGAGATCATGTACCCTTCAGAAATTGCTCAGGAAAATGAGCTTAGAAATGCGAAAATCAAGGTATTGCTGGATAGGCTGAAGAGGCTTAAATAATACTAAAGAAAATGGAAAAGATTAAGCTATATAATGGTAAAATAATTACTCCCCATCGTATAATTAACGGGGGGTGTATCATTATTGAAGGAGGAAAGATTCTTGACGTAAGCACCTCAGATATTCATGTAGAAGGGGCATTAGAAATAAATGCAAGGGGTAATTACATTGCACCTGGATTTATTGATTTACACGTTCATGGTGGTGGTGGTCACGATTTTATGGACAATGAGCTGGATGGCTTTCTGGCAATTGCAGAATTACACGCTAAACATGGTACAACAGCACTCATGCCTACAACATTAAGTAGTGAGCATCAGGATTTGCTTGATACTTTAAGTGTTTATGAAACTGCCGATGTCAGAAATGTTAAAGGCGCACAGTTTATAGGGATACATATTGAAGGACCATATTTCTCTATGGAGCAAAGAGGGGCACAAGATCCAAGATATATCAGGGCGCCGGATCCGGCAGAATATCAGGAGATTATTGCGGGTTCTAAGGCTATTAAACGCTGGAGTGCAGCACCTGAGCTTAAGGGAGCCTTAGAATTTGCTCAATACCTGACTGAAAAAGGTATTTTGCCATCCATTGCACATACCAATGCGATATACGAAGAGGTATTGCCGGCATTTGAAAAAGGTTTTACTCATGCTACACATTTTTACTCGTGTATGTCGGGTGTTTCGAGGCGAAATGCATACCGTTATGCGGGAGTGATAGAAAGTGCCTATCTGCTTGATGCAATGACTGTAGAAATCATTGCTGATGGCATTCATCTTCCTCCGCCGTTACTTAAGCTTGTCCTCAAAATTAAAGGGGCAGACCGAACTGCACTGGTTACTGATGCAATGCGCGCCGCAGGTATGCCGCCAGGGCCAAGTATTCTTGGTAGTCGACGTGATGGCCTGGAAGTTATTGTTGAAGATAACGTGGCTAAATTGAAAGACAGAACTGCCTTTGCGGGTAGTGTTGCTACGATGGATAAGCTGGTTAGAAATATGGTGGAAATGGCTGATGCTACCCTGGAAGATGCCGTTAAAATGGCTTCTCTTAGTCCGGCAAATATAATCGGCATAGGAGATCGAAAAGGATCACTGGTGGCAGGTAAGGACGCTGATATTGTCATCTTCGATGATCATGTAAACATTATGCAAACCATAGTGTCTGGGAAAAGTATATATGTAAAATCAATTTAATTTATATCTGGTGGTGAAAAAAAAAGAGTTAAGCATGCCTGAGCTTCGGGTTTACAAGTCAAGAAAATTAATGGGAGCTGCGGCAGCGAGCCGGCTCGCCATCGAGATTAATGCTGTTTTGAAAAATAAAGATTCCGTTAATATCGTATTTGCAGCAGCTCCTTCACAAAATGAATTTTTGAGCGCGCTTTTTTACGAGGACATTAAATGGGAGCACGTAAATGCTTTTCATATGGATGAGTATATCAATTTGGATGAAAATGCAACCCAAAGATTTGGGAATTTTTTAAAAGAGCGCATATTTGATAAGTTCAATTTTAAGTCTGTGAACTACTTGAATGGAAATGTTGATGACGTTCAATCAGAATGTAAACGTTATTCGAGGTTACTTGAAAATCATCCGATTGATATCGTTTGTATGGGGATAGGTGAAAATGGGCATCTTGCTTTTAATGATCCGCCCGTTGCCAATTTTAGTGATCCTGAAATCGTAAAGGTGGTTACATTAGATTTGCCCTGCAGGCAGCAGCAGGTTAATGATGGTTGTTTTGCTAGTCTAGACGATGTACCTACTCAGGCGCTAACATTAACAATCCCCGTTCTAATGAGTGCAAAGATTATCAATTGTGTGGTACCCGGACAGGCAAAAGCACAGGCTGTGTTAAATACACTAACCAAGCCCATATGTAGCGATTTTCCGTCAACTGTATTACGAAAACATAACGGGGCAGTACTTTTCCTGGATACCGACAGCAGCAAATACATTCAGTCTTGTTAAGAACTAATCTCAAGCCTGTATCCTTTGGCGCGAACAACAACAATTTTGATATTCGGATCAATTTCCAATTTTTTTCTAAGTTTTGATATGAACATATCCAGACTGCGACCTACAATAACACCCTCATCCTCCCATATCTCTTTTTGCAGTCGACTTCGCTCTATAATCTCGTTAGGAGACGAGGCGAAAATGCGCAGTACACGGGTTTCCGTTCCGGTCAGGTCTGTTGTCTCTCCATTTGTCATGAGCTTACGATTCTTCACGTCGAACAACACTGAGCCCAAAGTGAACATATCAGCATGCCCACTGTTAGGTAAGGCCTTCCGAGGCTTAACAGATCTCAAAAAGAAAAACCCAACAACTGCTAAAAATGACAGACCTCCCAAAAAATATTCATTCTTTGCTACACTTATGCCCGGCGGTTTAAATTTGATGTTGATCATGTAACATGCTCTAGGCTGTTTTCTTCCTAAGCATGCTACAATATCATCTTTCTTATTTTTGGATATTGCGTATCCATAGGCTACACTGGCATTGCTACAGTTCATTACGTTTACAACATAATCACGTGCCAGCTGATCTTTGCCCAACAAGCGCTGAGTAGTATTCACCAGCGAGTCCGGTTGAAAAGTAAGCTCATTCTCAAACCTGATCTGGTATTCATTTTCTGCGATCTTTTTTACCGGAAGCACTCTTGATGTACTGTCGCCCGACTGTAAGAGTATCTCATGTCCAAGCCTTCGTAGCAAAACTTCTCTCCTGGCGATATCAAAGTCGTCACCATCCTTCCTACTGAAAGCCACGCAGATTACAGAAATAAACAAGAGTAGCAACAACCCGAACAGGTACTTGCGTTTCCCGGACAGGAGATTTCGGTTAACATGCATAATGTCAAGATTTTATTTACAAAGTTTACAATTTTATTTGCAATCTAAGCTCTTCAGGCTGAAATATGTCAAAGTAATTTCGCTTAATCAATTAGAAATGATATGAAAAATAAAAGAAACGTTTTGTACAGCACGGTTATCATGCCGTCACCGAAAATCGAGTATCAGGCCTTAGGTGGCCTTTGGTCCAGGTAGTGTTACACATAATATAGTCACCTTTTGCTACACGCTGAGACCGAAATTGTTCGAACCTTGTTCGACCAGAGCCGAATATGTAGGGGACTAGAGTAGTGCCAGATCTTAACGATCTGCACCTCCCAAAAAGAAGGCAAAAAAATTGAACGTTTGAGCTTAAATTTTATTAACGCTTTGCAGTTTCTGTAACTTCTTAAAAGCCTCTTTTGCTCTTCTTATTAACTCACATTCATTAAAATTAATTAAATTAACATTAACAAAATCATCAGGATCATACAAGTAAGCCAGTGAGTAATATCTGATGTCGAGATAGAGGGTATCTAAAACCTTTCCTATTCTCTCGTCAAACTTTCCCAACTGCCCATACTCATCCTGAGATTTGATTTCAAGAAACAATTGTTCGAACTCGGCAATTTCAATTTTTCCGGAATTTAACATCGAGAACAGATGCAAATACTTCTGCAAGTGTATTTTGTCTAATAACTTTATTTCATTTATCATAAAATATGTACTAGTCATCTACGTCTTTTATGATCATGCGGTTTTCATTGCTTCTTTTTTCCATTGTTATGATATAATCTGGAAATTCCATATTCAGGTTTTGCTGCATAATGGAATGATAAGTATGAATATATCCGGGATAAATTGGAACTCACTTACGCAAGTCAGACGGTGAAAGACCAATTGGAGAAAATATGGCAAAATGCTTTAGAAATACGTAACAACTGGGAGCTAAACCACCAGTCAGGCCGAGCAAAATGGAAGTTCATCAAAGCTACAGTAACCCATGATCCAGCTAACTTTGGAAAGGCCTATCTGGTGCAGCGTATTGATTTTGTGAAGTAGTCATCTTTGGTAAACACTTAATCGGAATATATATGCATAAAAAAGGCTGCTTAAAAGCAGCCCCTTTCAATCATCATCAGCCCTTTTCAATCACTAAGGGAATGCTGTTGTGATTATATTTTATCAGAACTATTCAGGGGTTCTGACTAAGATGAAATGTTATTGTACTATTTTACCGTCTTTGTCAATTTTCAAAGATGATGTTTCCTCACCTTTTTTAACATCGATTTGGTAAAAGCTTGATTTATCTGCATTTGTTACCAAAAATGCAGCTGTTGGAGTCCATTCTTTAACTGGATCTGTTTGCAAAGTTTTTTGCACTGGTTCTGGAAGATCTTTTAATTCTACCGGAGTTTTGGTTGTACTATCCTGATGAACACTAATCATCACTGGATTTTTGATTTCGCTTGCTTTTACTGAGGTTAATCCTGCTACAGCTAAAATTGCTGCTGATAAAATGATCTTTTTCATAATTACTATATTAAAGTTCAATTAAATATTCTTGTTATTTATGTTTAGAGTATGCTACATAATAATGCCTAACTACATTTGTTTTGGCACGGGGTTGATTTACAGTAGTTTACTGATTAGCTCGTTTTATTATACTGTTGCATTTTTCCGCAACTTGCGGAGCGCCGATACAGTTTTGTGGATAACAAAGTCCATGTATTAAAAAACTGCCATAATTATTACCTTTAATAAATTCCATTTTGTCGATGAATTATTTTATCTCAGTTATCTGCCTGCTACTCTTAAGTACGTATAGTAAAGCGCAATATCTTGATGAAATGTCTGTAAAACTGCATCAACCCGCTGATCTTAAAAAAGATGTTTACCTCGTGCAAAACACATTAGAAAAAGAAAATCCAAATCTTTATCTATATATCAGTAAAAAAGATCTTGACCATAAATTTGATAGTTTAAGGATGACCATAAAACAACCACTTACCAGCATAAGTCTATATGTTAAACTATTAAGCGTTATCAGTTATATCGGCGATGGTCATTTAACCATCAACATAGACTACTCGAAATTTACCGCCTCTGATATTGCATTTTTAAAGAAGCCAACATTACAGCACCCTATTTATCAATTTAATTACCGGGTAATAGCACACAGGCTATTTATCAGCGAAAATTTATCTGTCGATTCCACAATAGCTAAGGGTACAGAGATCTTAAGTATTAATGATGTTCCAGCCGCTAAATTGATAGATAGCTTGAGCCACTACATTACCTCAGATGGTTATAATACTACCTATAAAGAGTTCCTGATGAACGGCGGCCTATTTGCAGAACGTTATCGTTTTTTATATCCGAAAAGGGAACCTTTGAACTTTAAGCTCAGTTCCAATAAAGGTACGCAACAAATCACACTAAATGCCTTTCAAAAACCTGGTTATGATAGCAGTAGTGTTGCCCTGCCCCCACATACAGCGTATAAATTATTAACGGCTGATAGTAGCATTGCCTACCTTAAACTCCAGACCTTTTTTAATGGCGCTAATTATGAAGGGTATCACGGTATTTTTGCGGACATTCAAAAGAGAAAATTAAAAACATTAATAATAGACCTGCGCGGAAACACCGGAGGAGAAATCGGTTGGGCATCAAGTATATATAGTTTCTTAATAGATACGCCAACCTATTTCTACAAGCTTCCGGCAGAAATAAGCCGGCAAAAGTTACTGTATGATAATCCAAAAATACGGGACTGGGTTAAAAAGGCATCTAAATTAAATTATCCCATTGTTACACCTGATACCAGCATATTTAAAGGCAAAATATATGTACTTATAAATGGTGGTAGTTTTTCGGCATCCAGTTTACTGGCAGCAAATATGCGAAACCTAAAAAACGTAACTTTTGTTGGTGAAGAAACCGGAGGCAGTAAAAATGTCTGGACTGCAGGGATAATCAAAAATATGACGCTTCCCACCAGTAAACTTTCACTCGCTTATGGCAACATGCCGGCCTATTTTGGTGACATTACAAACATTGACGGGCGTGGATTAATGCCTGATGTATCAATTTCCTACACTATTGAGGATTATTTAGCAAATAAGGACCTGGAGATGGATTGGGTGTTAAAGGATATTGCGCGTTAGAGGAGAAAAACACCCTCATATTGTCGCAATTACACCTCACACAGGTAGCCTGTCCTCTTTAAATTTGAATCATCATTATACTAAATAGCATCAAAATGAGAAAGATCAGAATTTTCGAACATATCTCGCTTGACGGCGTGATTGAGCACGACAAAAACTATGCATATGGCGCATGGACTGCACCATACCGGACCCCTGACGGATTGGCTATGCTTCTTGACGCATACGGTCCTGGTTTTGACCTGCTAATTGGCCGACGCACATACGATGAGTGGTTGGGCTATTGGCCAAATGCCGGAGACTTTCCGATGGCGAACGCTATAAACGCTGCAACCAAACACGTAGTGACGCACAGACCGGAAAGCCTTAAATGGGGACCAGTGAAAGATCTTGGAGAAGATTTCATCGAGGAGCTTCGCAAACTCAAGTTGACCGACGGGCCCGATCTGGTCGTTTCCGGAAGTATATCACTGACACCTTTGCTACTCAACGCGGGATTGATAGATGAGGTTATCCTGATTGTATACCCGGTATTACTGGGTAAAGGCAAACGCATTCTTTCTGACAGCTTTGACGCGCGTGAGCTCGAATTCGTTAGCACATCGACCACACCAACAGGTGTGCTGCTCAATACTTATAAGCATTTAGGATCGCTGAAAAAATAATCTATCACTGAGTTTGAATAGGCAATACATGTAGCAAAACCAATTCCAATGAAAATCAGAAACCTTGTTGATCTGTTTRCTATCCTTCCTGAAGAAGAAAAAATAATTGTCGACGTATTGCGACAGATAATTATTGAGTCCCTTCCCGAATACTGTAAAGAGAAAATCTCATACAATGTTCCGTTTTTTTATGGCAACAAAGGGATATGTATTATTTGGCCTTCAACTGTTCCCAGGGGAGGTATCAAAAAAGGCGTTCTTTTAGGTTTTTGGTATGGGCATAAATTAAATGACTATGATCACTTTCTGTCTCATGGAACAAACAAGCAAATTTTTTACAAAATCTATCAAACCGCAGAGGAAATTGATGAAAATCCAATAAAAAAGCTTTTAAAAGAGGCGATCAAATTAGATAGCTCGTTTGCTTAAATTTATAGCTCGTTTTATTCTTGGCCGATTATATCGTTGAAGGAAAATGGGATAAAGGTTTAGTAAGACATTTAATATGAGTAACCATAAAGATTTGAGCACTCCATATTCGAATGCCACAAAAACATTAAACCCCAGGACGATCAGCAGAATAATTAAGTGGTCTAGTTCAGATTTTTTTGTCTGATAATGCAAATTCACTAAAGCTTTGGTGTTTTTTTCTATGGGGTTTGATTTTCTGATCACCTTTTCCCAGCCAATCCAAACCAATAATTTTCTGAAAAAATTAATTCCGAGATATTCATATGTTTTTCCTCTCCGTTCCCATTCCTTTTCGTTAAAGTAGGAAGAACCAAGTGGACTTTTTAGTACTGCGGTAAAAACAACCACAAACAACATCAACATGAAGTTCAGAATCCAGGAGAATGAAAATCCATCCATTTTAATATAATGGACCAGGGTATAAATTGAGGCAATTGTGGCGATTGCAATTAAAATTAAAATTAAGGTTTTTCTCATTCATTTATTTCTCAAAAGGACGCTTAGATGAAGTGTTACCTTTTATGGTTGCGCTGAATTTATAGAATGCCCAAACAAAAATCCCTACTAAAATCAAATCATACGCAAAATTTACCCTTACAAACGAGATTGTTGTGGATGTGAATTCTGAATTCTCAAAGGTCATTCTTTGCAGGTAGGGAAAGGGAAAGCCTGCTTTAACAAATGAAAATTGATTCCAGAGAAATGGTAGGGCAGATACCAATAGGAAAGACAAAATAAATAGTACAAAAAATTTCATAAACGGTGGGGATGCTAACTGGCTTTGTAAGTTGGTCGTTGCTAAATTTAATATATTCCTATAAAGAAGCCAAATCGAAAATCCCTTGGGGGATTTTTTTGAAGATTGCTTTCGGAGAAAATTCAGCCACCAGGCTGTCTGGGTCATGGCCCGATTTGTCTGACCCAAGGTTTTTTACTCGTTTTTTCATAGCCTGTCCTGGTAGTTTTGGGGTATCAAATCACCTAATAAACAGTAATTATGAAAATTAGCATCATCTTATTTTCGGCCCGGGACCTGGCAGTTGAAATCAGGAGGCGGCTTGCGGCAGCTATGATCGCCTTCGCTTCCGTACTCGCAATATCAACGGCGAGATTTGAACGGGATCCACAAAGCTGCGGTATGATCACCATTCAGTTGAAAAAGAAAAAACGACCATCGGAGTAAATTGAACTTAAACGTTCGACCCCCCAAATGCCTGGTTGGCGTTTAAGCTTGTCTACTTCAGCCCGGTTATGATTTTTCTCAGGTCCCGGCAGCACTAAATTTACCTTATCAATCAACAAATACTATAAAATACAATGAAAGATCAATCTATATCCCCTCGCCACTGCTTAGGAAGACTAGCCTTTATATTTGCAGCGCTACAGCTGATTTTATTTTCTTCAGCTACAGCAAAACCAATCACGATAGCTGAGAACAGTACGCTCAGGCAGCTCGAGGACCCTTTTAATCACATCAAACAAATAAAGGCAGGTGTACTCAATATTGGTTATGTAGAGGCGGGTCCGGCCAATGGTGAGCCCGTTCTGCTCCTTCATGGCTGGCCATATGACATTTACAGTTACAAAGAGGTATCCGAAATCTTGACCGCTAAAGGCTATAGGGTGCTCATCCCTTACCTGCGCGGTTATGGCAGCACGCGCTTTCTGTCTGCTGCAACGCCACGTAACGGTCAGCAATCTGCCCTTGCCGTGGACATGATTGCCTTTATGGATGCTTTGAAAATCAAAAATGCCATCGTCGGCGGATTTGATTGGGGTGCACGTACCGCAGATATCATGGCCGCATTATGGCCAGAGCGCGTGAAAGGACTGGTTTCTGTGAGCGGCTACCTGATCGGCAGCCAGGCTGGTAACAGGGCGCCGCTTAAACCACAAGCCGAGCTGTCCTGGTGGTACCAGTACTACTTTGCTACAGATCGTGGCCAGGCAGGGTATCAGGCACATACCGCTGAGTTCAATAAACTGATCTGGCAGACGGCTTCGCCCACCTGGAAATTCAGCGAGGAGACTTATAGCCGTTCTGCAGCATCCTTCAAAAACCCTGATCACGTACAAATTGTGATTGACAATTACCGTTGGAGATTAGGGATCACTAAAGGAGAAGCTAAATATGATGCCCTGGAATCTAAACTCGCTACTGCTCCTTACATTACCGTGCCTACAGTAACCCTGGAAGGGGATGCCAACGGAGCGCCGCATCCCGATCCGAGCGTCTATGCCATTCGCTTTAAAGGAAAATATGCACACCATAACATTAACGGTGGCGTTGGCCATAACCTTCCGCAGGAAGCCCCGCAAGCTTTCGCGGATGCTATCCTTGAGGTTGCCACATGGGCCCGATAAACATGAATAACTCACAATCATCATCATTCAAAAATTTAAATATTCAAATACAATGAAAAATCAAACAGTTTTAACCGCCACTGGCGGATCTGCAATCACTAAAGTATTATATACTGGAAAAGTCCACATCACCGGAGGTCGAGAAGGTAAAGCAAAGAGCACAGATGGGCGTTTAGACATCGAGCTGTCTACTCCGGGAAGTATTGGCAAAGGTACCAATCCCGAGCAACTGTTCGCTGCCGGCTGGTCTGCCTGTTTCATCGGCGCTATGCAACACAATGCCGCTGCTGCAAAAATCAAACTTCCGGAAGGAACCTCTGTAGACACTGAAGTTGACCTGGGAACAGGAGAAGAGGGCTTTGCCTTACAGGCCAGGTTACAGGTTAACCTCCCAGGTCTTTCTGTTGAAGAAGCAACCAGCATCGTAGCAGCTGCTCATCAGACCTGTCCTTATTCAAAAGCAAGCAGAAACAATATCAATGTAGAAATTTCAGTAGCCGTATAAACCACTGGATATGAACAAATAAAATGATGCTATGGTATTGTCGGAATGATGTCAGGAATAATGGTTTATCTGGTATCATTGATTATACTGGTAACAAAATTATACCAAATGCATTTTACTTTTGTTCAAATTTACAATAGAAAAATATGGAAACGCTAAAAGGAAAAATAGCCCTTATCACAGGAGGGAACAGTGGCATCGGATATGCGACTGCGAAAGAATTAAAATTACAGGGCGCGGAAGTCATCATTACCGGAAGACGCGAAGATGCGCTGCAAAAAGCGGCTGCAGACCTGGGTGTAAACGGTTTTGTGAGTGATCAGGGCCGGGTCTCGGCTATTGAAGAACTTGCTGAAAAAGTGAGCGCACAATTTGGCAGGATCGATATCCTGTTCATTAATGCAGGAGTTTTGGCAGGTGCAGGGATTGAAAATGCAACCGAGCGGGATTTCGACTATGTGATGGATGTCAATTTTAAGGGAGCATACTTTACGTTGAGCCGCTTTATTCCAATTCTGAATGATGGTGCGTCGGTAGTTTTCCTCTCCTCGAACGTGGCGAGCATGAGCGGAGCCAACTCCTCTATCTACAGCTCGGGCAAAACGGCGCTGAACTCAATAATGAAGATCGCAGCTGTAGAATTGGCTCCGCGGGGGATACGTGTGAATGCGGTAAGTCCAGGACCAACGCAGACCGAGATTCTAAATAAACTCGGGCTTGACCAGGCCAGCCGACAAGGCCTGGATGACTGGATGATTGAGCGCATTCCGCTCCGGAAAATAGGTGCTGCGGATGATGTTGCTAAAATGGTGGCTTATTTCGCCGGAGAGGCTTCCGGTTTTATCACCGGTGCGGAAATCGTGATGGACGGGGGAATGAGTTTATAAGCTTTCGTATCTTAGTATCTTGCAAGCAATCCTTAACCAGTAGTACATCATGAGTAATGAAGAACTTATCCGTAAGTCGGGAGAAATACTTTCCGATCCCAGAAATCAAAAGGAAGAAATCCAGGCACTGCAGGATACCATGTACGTCATGGGCGGAAAATGGAGGCTAATGATCATCAATTCGATCTGTAACGGGAACAGGCGCTTTCGCGACATACAAAGAAGCATTCCGGGTATCACTACCCGGATGCTTTCAAGGGAATTGAAGGATATGGAAGCCAATAAACTGATCAAAAGAACCGTCACACCCTCAACACCAGTGCTGGTCGAATACAGTGAAACAGACTATTGCCTTTCTTTTGGGGCCATTATCCTGGAGATGATCCGGTGGGGCAAGCAGCATCGTGAAAAAATAAGAATGGCAGATTAACCTCACCTGGCTTATCCATGAAAAAAATGAATTTCAAGATATCAAATACCATTATATGGAGCAGTTCTATCGTGCTGGGGGTATTGTCTTCAGTGCCTCAACTTGCTTCCCATCAGTTCAATCTTTTAGAAGCTGCGGTGAATGCAGGTATCACAGCGGCTTTTGCGGTAACGATGTGGTACTTCAATATCTATATGCTTTCGCGAAAAAGCAATAAGACCCAGGGTCAGCAGATCTCTTACCGTAAACTACTGAAGTCCCTGTTATTCGGACTCGCTGTAATGCTCGCACTGGCTTATATCCAGCAGCTAATACTTTCCCATATTGAATTTGGCCCCACGATGCTGATGGTAGAGGTTCGGGGGATCTTGATTAACMTGGTCTTCTATATGTTTTTAAACCTGCTGCAGCAGAACTATGAGAACCAACACGTAAATATGGAGTTGGAGCGCTTCAGAAACGACAACCTCAGCGCGCAGTATGACCTGCTCAAACAACAGGTCAATCCGCATTTCCTTTTCAACAGTCTGAATACCCTGAAAGCCATGGTGGAGAGCAATGATGAGCAGTCGGTAGATTTCATCCTGAAACTGGCTAACTTTTACCGATACACCTTAGAGAGCCGCAAGCTGGATCTCATTCACGTTCGTGAAGAGATGGATATCCTCAACGCCTACCTTTTCCTGCAAAAGGCCAGGTTTGATGATGGTTTTATATTTACCAGCAAACTGGATGATGAAGTGCTGGAAACGCTTATTCCGCCCTTTACCCTACAACTGCTTGTGGAGAATTGCCTGAAACATAACATCGTCTCCTTACATCGGCCATTAAACATCAGTATCTACCGCGAAGCAGGAATGCTGGTAGTGGAGAATCAGATACAGCTAAAGAATAATGAGGAAAGCTCTCTGGGAGTTGGTCTCAAAAATATTGAACTCAAGTACAGTCATTTGCTGGACAGGAAAGTGGAGATCCTGAACGACCAGCAATTATTTCAAATCAAACTTCCATTAATCTATGAACATCATCATCATTGAGGACGAATTACGAACCGCCAAATCATTGGAAAATATACTCCGGGAACTCCGACCCAATGCCAAAATCACGGGCGCGTACCAAAGTATAGAAGAGTCGGTAGCGGCGTTATCCAAAGGACCACAGCCCGACCTGATTTTCATGGACGTTCAGCTGGCAGATGGCCTCAGCTTTGAGATTTTCAAATCGGTAACAATTAGCTGCCCGGTGGTTTTTTGTACAGCCTTTGACGAGTATTCGCTTGAGGCTTTTAAGCGTAACGGAGTGGATTACGTGCTGAAGCCATTTTCAAAAGAAGATATTGCCGGGGCCATGAAAAAAGTGGATGACCTGAAAAACTTCTTTCAGCAAAAGACGATTCCGGATCTGAGCGACCTGCTGATCCAGATGGTTCAACCTGCGGAGAAGACGAGTTTCCTGGTATTCAAGCACCAGAAATATACCACAGTACAGATCGCACAAATCGCCTATTTCTACATCCGGAATGAGTCCACTTCGATCATGTGCTTCGACGGACAAGAATTTTCCCTGAACCAATCCCTGGATCAGGTTACCGGCTCGGTTTCACAAAAGCAGTTTTTTAGGGTGAACCGACAATACCTGATCAACTTCAGTGCAATTAAGGAGATTGAGCATTATTTCCTGCGTAAGCTATATGTGAAATTGGTAATCGAAACTCCGGATAAACTGCTTATCAATAAAGAAAAATCGACCTCTTTCTTATCCTGGATGGAGAACCGTTAACAACAATCCAATTGAAGGGGCGCCCTGTCTATGTGGCGATCCCAATTGTCCGATTCAATCCGAATCTCCTGTTTTTGGGTATCCTTAGTCCCTAAGTTTGGATCAAATTAAAGATTCAAATTATGAAAAGGATACAACTCACCATGCTTTGCGCATTAGCCGTCATCTTATTGCTGACCGCGACCCTGGCCAATAGATCAATGGCCTCCAAATCATCTATCTCACAAACGATAAAAGGGGATGGCTTCGTCGTTCTCGAACTCTTTACTTCCGAAGGCTGTTCCAGCTGTCCGCCAGCAGACGAGCTATTGGCTAAAGTGCAGCGCGAAGCCGGAGACAAACCCGTTTATGCTTTGTCTTACCATGTAGATTACTGGGATAACCAGGGCTGGCGTGATGTGTTTAGCAATCCGGATTACAGCAAACGTCAGTATCAGTATGCAAGCAAGCTTCGCGCACAGGTTTACACACCGCAAGTAGTGGTTAATGGTAAAACGGAATTCGTAGGTTCCAATGCGTCAGCGATGAATTATGCCATAGCAAGTGGCATTAGCGGTAGCGCAGTCAACACACTGCAACTGCAGGGCAAGCAGCAGGGCGCAAAAATGAGCCTCGATTACCAGGTAACCGGAAAAACAACTGACGATGAACTGCTGATCGCGATCGTTCAAAAGAACGCAGTTCATCAGATCAAACGTGGGGAAAATGAAGGCCGTACATTGAGTCATGTGCAGATTGTAAGGAGCTTACAGACTTTCCAGCTGGATCAACCCGAAAAAGGCCAGATTAGCATTGAACTACCCAAAGCATACAGCGCAACAGGATGGGAAATCATCGGTCTGCTGCAGGATAGAAAAAGCAGCGTCATACACAGCGCCACCAGGGCAATATTCACCGCCGGCGAATTTAAAGACATTAAGGTAAAATAAATTGCAAACAATTAAGTAAGACAGTACATAAATATAGAAATCATGAATACTAAAACAACAAACATAACCTTCTGGATCGGCATCGTTTTAACTTCCCTATGGTTCGGTGCAAGCGGATTCTTTGAACTGACCAAAAATGCTTTGGTTTGGGAAATTACCCAGCAACTTGGTTACCCTGCGCATTTTATTTACCTGCTGGGGGTGGCTAAAATATCGGGCGTCATCGTGCTCCTGATTCCCGACAAATTGCTGAGATTAAAAGAATGGGTATTTGCCGGAATCTTCTTTGATATTATCTTCGCATTCGGGTCAAAAGTAGCCGTCATTGGTGTTGGGACAGCCACAGATGCCGTGGTAGCCTTAGTGATGGTCAGTGCGACCTACGCGATGTTCAGAAAGCGCTATCCGGTGGCTTACCAAAAAATTGAGTAAGATTTCAAGCCTGGGTCACGCCGGCGCTTTTGCCATTACGAAAAGCAAAAGAAACAAAAAWCTTTTGATATGCATCTTGTTCAAAAAGTTCAAAATTGAAAGCCATAACTTCAGCGCCATAGGTCAAAAAAGCATCAACAAGTGTCAAAATTTGAATAGTTTATCAGGGATTCAATTTATATTTTAGCTTTATTATTTATTCAATTTCATTTCTTTTACTGGTGAAAACCGAAGTATAAATTAGATTCCTTTTTATTCATGAAAAAAACAGTCCTGGTTATTTTTACACTTTTGGTCCAATTTTTTAATGCATCTGCGCAGCAAATCAATCTAAAAACAGACGATCTGAGCCTCARCATTTCCCAGACTGGTCAGGTCGCCGCAATGCTAAATCCTAAGACTGGAAAAAATTACCTTGCTATCGGAGAAAAGGCCCCTTTATTAAGTGTTCGTGTCGCCGAGGAATGGGAAGAGCCGGCTCAAGCTGTATTTAATAGTAAATCAGGTGTCATTATCCTGAATTTTATGAAGGCCAAGGTTTCCGCAGAAATAAAAGTTGTCCAAAAGAAAACCCACCTTGTTTTCGAATTAATTCGTTTGAACACAAAAGATAAAGTAAATGCAGTTGTCTGGGGCGCATATCCAACTATTATTGGGCAAACGATTGGAGAAGTGGTTGGGGTGGTACGTGATGGTGAATATGCGATCGGGCTTCAATCATTAAACGTAAAAACCATTGGAGGTGTTTTAAAAAATGCTGAAGGGGCGGATTATTCGCGAGGTTCGGTGGCGGTTAGTCAGTCCTATGGGAGTAGTTTACAGGCATTCAGTCTGGATCGATCAAAAGACCGCAAAATCACGGTTTGGAATCAATATCCGAATATGCCGGTTAATGCAATACCCAATGAAACTACAATAGGTTCAAAGATTGCCCTTTTTGGATGTTCCGAAAATCAAGTGCTATCTCGTATTGGAACAATTGAGCTTGCCGAGGGGCTTCCACATCCATTGATTAACGGGGTTTGGCATAAACAGTCCCCTGAAACCGGGAGGGCCTACATGATTACGGATTTTGATGAAAGTAATATAGATACCTTATTGAATTATGCAAAACAGGCAGAACTCATGTCCGTTTACCATGAAAGTCCGTTTCAATCCTGGGGCCATTTTGTTTTAAATCCTGCAAGTTTCCCAAATGGGAATGCGGGAATGAAAGTTTGTGTTGATAAAGCATCAAAAAAAGGGATTCGTATAGGTGTACACACACTTAGTAATTTTATCAATACGAATGATCCTTATGTTACACCGCTGCCCGACAAGCGCCTTGCTTTAACTGGTTCCTCCATCCTAACAGAAAACATCACATCGTCTGCTACTGAAATTGTTGTTGAATCTAATGAGTATTTTAAGAACATAAAGCCAAGTACATTACATGCTGTTCAAATCGGTGAAGAAATTATCCGTTTCCGTGAAGTGACATCAGAACGCCCATTCAAATTGTTGGATTGCCAGCGAGGTGCTTATGGAACAAAAGCATCCGCTCAGGAAAAAGGGGCAGCAGTAGGGATGATGATGGATTATCCCTATAACACGCTTTTTACAAATTTTAGCCTTCAACAGGAAATTGCAGGGATTTTAGGTCGTTTTTTTACTGAAACTGGGGTTAGCCAAATGGATTTTGATGGTCATGAAGGATGTCTATCCTCGGGGGAAGGTGATTATGGTATGCAGGCTTTTGCCGAAAAGGTTTTCAAGGATACCAAGCAGACCTTGGTTAACGGCACAAGTCGTTCCAGTCATTATTATTGGCATATTTGTCATTATTGGAACTGGGGAGAACCATGGTATGGCGGATTTCGTGAATCCCAGGGAGATTTTCGTTTGGAAAACCAACCTTTTTTGGAAAGAAATTACATGCCTAATATGCTGGGATGGTTTTTACTTTCTTCAACAACAACGGCAGATGACATCGAATGGATGATGGCAAGAGCTGCCGGTTACCATGCAGGTTTTGCTTTGGTTGCACGCTATAAAAATTTGCAAAAAAATCCAAATACTACTCAGCTATTAGCTCTGATCAAGCTTTGGCAGGATGCTTATAAAAAGAAAATTTTCTCTCCTGATCAATTGACAAGATTAAAGAATCCGGAAAACGATTTTCATCTGGAACATAATAACCAGGGTTGGAAACTATATCCATTTAAAAAATTCAAATTTGAACATACTAAGCAGGTGCTTCAGCCTGGACAACCAACCTTTTCGGAATGGCAGTTTGTAAATGGTAATGCAGAACAACCCTTAAATTTTACCCTTACTTTTATGGGAAAAGAAGGTGTAATCAGTAATCCGTGGATTGAATTAGATGGATATTTTAAACTTGAATTGCCGGGCGAATATGAAGCAGGAAACTCAGTTGTATGCAATGGAACAACTCTTAAAATTTATGATAATAAGGGGAGTTTTAAGAACGAAATTGCATTAAAACAGCCCATTCCACGCCTTAAGTCTGGAAAGCATACCATTAAATTTGATTGCGGATTTCCTGATGAAAATGAACTGACAAACAGGTTTATCATTAAAACAATCAGCAGTCCTGAAATCATCTCAAAATAGAAATGTATTAGTATCTTGGTGGGTAGTCCGGGAATTTACGTTATACGTTTATGAAAATTACTTATCGGAAATTAGAATCTTCAGATATCAAACAGCTATTGGCCCTGGTTGGGGTATATGAGCGGGTATTTGAAATGCAGAATTTTGAAATGCCATCGGTTGCCTATTTGCAAACCTTGCTGGAAAATCAGCAGATCGTTTTTTTTAGTGCGCTTGACGATTATGAAAACGTAGTTGGTGGAATGACAGCTTACATGATGCCTTCCATATATTATGCTGCCCCTGAAGTTTATATATACGATTTGGCTGTTGAAGTAGCATGGCAGCGCAAAGGTGTTGGCAGGAGGCTAATAGAGGAGCTCAAGTCGTTTTGCAAGGGGCATGGATGTAAGTTTGTTTTTGTGCAGGCCGATCTTGCAGACCAGCATGCTATCGACTTTTACCGGTCGACGGGTGGGATCCAGGAGGATGTGGTGCATTTTGATTATCAGCTTTAAGGTTTTAGATGGAATCTATTGTCCTTACCCAGTCACAGGCACGGAAGATCATCCTTGATGCCGCCGGGCTCGCCCGAAAAGCACAATTCGGAACTGGAGTAGAAGCTGTTTATAACGTAATTGATCATCTCGGTTTTGTGCAGTTGGATACAAATTATGTTGTGGAACGTGCCCATCATCATGTGATGGCTGCACGTATACCGGATTATCAAACAGAATGGCTGGCCAACCTTAGCGAGGATGGCCGAATTTATGAATACTTCAGCTCAGATGCAGGTTATCTTCCGATGGGGGATTTCCGCTTTTCCCTGCCTGTAAAAAAGGCCTTTGAAACACAAGGAAAACCGCTCACTAAGCCGGAAGTTAATTTAATGACACAGATTCTGGACCGGGTGGAAAGGGAAGGGGCGCTAATGGTTGGAGATTTCGAGAACGACCGCTTAGCAGCAAGCTCCGGCTGGTGGGACTGGAGACCCGCTAAGGTTGCCTTGGAAAGACTTTACCTGAACGGCAAATTGATGATCAGCCGGACCAAAGCCTTTCAGAAAACCTATGATTTACCCTTTAACTTAGTGCCGGAGGAAACAGACCTCAGCATGCCTACAGATGAGGAATACGCTCGTTTTGTGATCTATCGCACTCTAGGCGCACTGGGTATCTGTTCTGCCAAGGAAATGGCCTGGCGTGCCCGTCGTGTGAAAGGCAACCTGGTTAAAAAGGAACTGGAAAAAATTATTCAGGAAGGAAAAGTAAAAATGGTAATTGTAGAAGGCTTGAAAGGCCCGCTCTATATGCTCCCCGATCAGGAAATTAACGTTAAACTTTCCAACGATGTTTTCATTCTTTCGCCCTTCGACATCCTCAATGTCTTCCGTCACCGCTTAAAGGACTTTTTTAATTTCGATTACCAGATCGAATGTTTTGTGCCTGCCCCTAAACGCCTGTACGGTTATTTTTCACTTCCTGTACTGGCAGGGGAAACTTTTATCGCAAGGATGGATGCCAAAGCCGACCGCAAACAAAAAATGCTGATCGTTCATAACATCCATTTTGAATCCGTGGATCTTGAGCAGCGCATTATTGAAAAGTTTGTTCAAGCTTTAAAAGCATTCGTTCAATTCAACCAATGTAAGGACATTGTTTTCAAACGGTCCAACAATGAAACTTATCTGGATTCGATCAGCAAAAGTTTTTCTGAATAGATTGTTATCAAATCTTTATAAAAAAGCTCCATCTACAGCATTCTGGTTTTTATTTCCGATCACTGCCAAAATAACCCAAACGTAACATTTGGGAAACAATTAAAAGGCAGATTTGTAATAACTTAGAGATAACTTAAATATAATCGTATGAATACTCAGGAAGTAGCTGACAAATTAGTACAGCTTTGCCGTGAAGGCAAGCACGCAGAGGCCATTGATGAACTGTATGCAGACAATGTAGTTAGTAAAGAGCCGAAAGGATCTCCGATGGAATTGACGGAAGGCAAGGAGGCCGTTAAAAATAAAACGTTGCATTGGGAACAAAGCGTAGCAGAAATTCATAGTGCATCGACCTCAGATCCGCTTGTTGCGGACAACCATTTTTCTATAGTTATGGATATAGACGCCACCTATAAAGAGCATGGTAGAATGCCGATGAGCGAGATTTGTGTGTATGAAGTTAAAGATGGTAAAATCGTAGCCGACGAATTTTTCTATAGAATGGGTTAAAATGTTGGAATAAAACTCAGAATGATTACCTTAAGGGATGCATATCACTTGTATTAGAAATGAATATGGTAAATAAAATGACTTGCATCCTTTTTGCTTTTGCCCTTGGCGGAACGGTAAATGTATCCGCGCAGAAAGCGGATCCGGAATCGATTTACACAAAAGAAGGTTATAAATTGGTCTGGGCAGATGAATTTAACAACAATGGTAAACCTGATGCTACAAGTTGGACGCACGAGCAGGGCTTTGTACGCAACGAAGAAGCCCAATGGTATCAACAGGATAATGCCTGGTGTGAAAACGGGCTGCTTGTTATTGAAGGAAGAAAGGAAACCAGACCTAACCCAGGTTTTAAAAAGGAATCCGGGGATTGGAGAAGTAACCGAGAAAATGCGGAATATACTTCGTCAAGCATAAAAACCGCCGGTAAACATTCCTGGCAATATGGTCGTTTTGTGATGCGGGGTAAAATTGATGTAAGCTCCGGGCTTTGGCCGGCATGGTGGACGCTCGGTGTATCCGGAGAATGGCCTTCCAATGGCGAAATAGACATGATGGAATATTACAGAGGGAAATTACTGGCCAATATTGCTGTTGGGACTTCAAAAAAATATCAGGCGGAATGGCACAGCAATTCCAAGTCCATCATAGAATTGGGTGGACCCGAATGGGTCTCAAAATTCCATATCTGGCGAATGGACTGGACAGAAAAAGACATCGCCTTATATATAGATGAGCAGCTGCTGATTAAAGTAGATATGGATAGTCTTTACAATAAAGATGGCAGTAATACACATCCATTTAAACAACCTCATTACATGCTGTTGAACCTGGCCATGGGAGGTACCAATGGAGGTGGGCTTGAAAACACCAAATTCGCCAACCGTTTTGAAGTTGATTATGTACGTGTTTATCAGAAGTAGCCAGCTTTCGGTTTGTGTTTAGTGATGGTTGGAAAAAGGTGAAAGATGACTGGCATCATTATTGGCCTTATTGAGCGTCATCATAATGGTAATCTCCTATGGATATCAAGTTATTTTTCCCCTTTGTTTCTTTGCTAAAAAGATCTGTATTTATTCTTTTGCTTTTGGCGCAGGCGCATTCTTTTGCGCAAAGCAATATTTCTAAAGACATTCCGGTAATTGACATTAGCTTTTTCAAAGGTCCTGTGC
The DNA here is from genome assembly GCF_056397585.1 of Pedobacter sp. 05L430. NCBI lineage: Bacteria > Pseudomonadati > Bacteroidota > Sphingobacteriia > Sphingobacteriales > Sphingobacteriaceae > Pedobacter > Pedobacter sp. 05L430. Next base: position 25,982 of record NZ_JBFTNT010000008.1, read on the forward strand.
CCAATAATACATCCTTTGCAAGCATGACCTATATCGATTACAGTTACGGTTTTAACATAGAGGGTACGCGACGTTCAAAAGATGTGAAAGTAAAGGTCGCCCTGACGATCAGTCCTAACAGTTCCCGGAGTTACCTCGACAAATCGAGAATAAAAAATGAGAATTTAGATCAGTTAATCGCTCATGAACAGGGGCACATTGTTATCGGGTTCTTTATTGGAAAGAAGGTTCAGGATGCCCTAAATGGGAGCCATTACACCAAAAATTATAAGAATGAGATCAAAGCCAATTACAAGAAGTTTTATCAGGAGTTCGAAAAACTGCAGCATCAATATGATGAAGAAACCAATCATGGTGCAGATAAAGAAGCCCAGATAAAGTGGAATAGAAAAATTCAACTGCTGGATTAAATACCAAAGCCAACAGGCATGTTTAGCAACATACGCACTGGTTTGTCCTTGTAATAGGCTGGTTCAGTAAACGATGTTTTTTGAACTGCCGCTACTGCAGCTTCATCACAGCCATGACCAAGTTTTCTATCAACTTTGATGTTAGATATACGTCCATCCAATTCAACGATGAATGACAAAAATACCCGGCCTTTAATTCCAGCCTCCTTGGCGCCTTTAGGGTATTCCAGGTTAGCATTTACCGCTTCATAAAACTTTTTCATGCCACCTTTAAATTTAGGCATTACCTGAACGACCGTAAATTCATATACGGTCGTATCTGATTGTGATTTTTCCTGAGCCAAGCCAGTAAGGTAAATGACAGTACATAAGAGCGTTAATAGTAATTTCATATCGTAAAATAATTAAAATTTAGTTGAATATCAATCTAAGAACAAAGCTGTTTTTATATTATCTCAAAGCTATATACACCTGATTGAAATTCGATCTGATATTTATTGTTGGTTTCTTTTGCGAAAGTGCTTTGTCCGGAATCATACTTTATCTTCGTTTTATTTGCAGGTAAAACAAAAGTTGCTGAACTATTTTTAGGGACCTCAATCAATACCTGCAGCTTTCCATTATCTCGTTTCCATTCTGAACGTATTTTCCCAAATGAACTATTGTATGAGGATTTGCAATAATTTAAATCGGTTATAAGTTTTGGCTGAATTAAAAAATGTTTCATACCCACACTTGCCGGATCAACTTTTATCCCTGCAATACCTGAATAAAACCATTCCACCACGCTTCCAAACATAGGGTGGCACCTGGAGCCATCGCCATTCCACGATTCCCATAAAGTGCTGTTTTTGCTGTCCAGTAAATAACCAAAGCCCGGGGAATCTTTTTGATTCATAATTTGGTAGGCAATATCATCCCGGTTATTTTGTGAAAGCACTTTTATCAGCAGGGGAGTTCCTAAAATACCTGTATCAAAATGGTAATTAATTTCCTTTAGATGCGCTAGTAACGAGTTGAAAACGATCTCATAGTTCTCCTTTGGTACCAGGTCAAAAGCTAGGGCAAATACATCAGCACCCTGCCTGCCTTCCCAGTAGGTTTGTTTGGAGGTGTTATAGTACGCTTTATTGAAATTTGTTTTTATTTCATTTGCAAGGTTCTCAAATTTTTGAGAATCATCATTTTTACCCAATGTCTTTGCCACTTTTGTCATGATATTGGTAACATGATAAAAGTAGGCTGTGTTAACCAAAGGTGCCGGAATTTGAATATTGTTGGGCGTACACCAATCTCCTAAACACCATCCGTTAGGTTCTTCTCTGGTTATTAATCCGTCTTTGTCGGTTCTGGTTTGCAGGTATTCCACCCATTGTTTCATGCCGGTATAATGCTCGGCCAAAACTGTGGTATCTCCATAATAAGAAAAATAGGTCCAGGGCATAATTACATAGGCCGACCCCCAAGCCGGCCCACCTCCGCCACCGCCAAAAGGGGCTGTGTGCGTAACAAATCCGGTTTTTTTATTTCTGGCATCGTCCATATCGTTGAACCATTTGCGATAAAACTGACGCATATCATAGGTGAGAATGGAACTTTCTATGATCACCTGCCCATCTCCTGTATAGCCTAGTCTTTCTCTATGAGGACAATCGCTGCTGATACTTCCATGGAAGTTTGCATTTTGTGTTTTGATATAGGCTGTATTTATCTTATTTAAAAATGGGTTTGAACATTCGAAGTTTCCATTTGATTTTACATCCGTGTGGACTTCTTTTATTTTTAAACTCTCCTTGTCAAGGCTTACATCCTGGGTAATTAATTCAATTCTTCTGAAAGCATGCCATGTAAATTTTGGCTCCCAGTTTTCTATCCCTTTCCCTTTCAAGACGTAGCTGTCGAACTGACCATAATCATCACCTTCCTCGCTGATATACCTGATTTTAATCCGACTGCCTGCTTTTCCTTGAACAGTTATTGCTGCCCAGCCTGATATCGTTTCATCTAAATGATAGGAATAAACAGAGTCTTTTGTTTTACCCTCAAAAGCAGGTATCAGCGTTCTGGTAATTTTATCAAAAGGTGCTAGCTGTGGGTGTAAAGTACCGGTAGGTGAACGCACTAAGATTGCCGGTTTCCACTGCACATCGGAATAACCGATTTTATTCCATTCTCCTAATTCTAATCGTGCATCGTATTTTTCCCCGGTAAAAATACCATCCTTCAATAAGGGCCCGTTTGCTGTTTTCCAGGTTTTATCGGATCCGATGATTTTGCGACTTCCGTCTGCATATTCTATTTCAAGTTGAAAAATTAACCTTGGCGCATCGTACCACATATCGCCTTCAACCCTTCGATCTCGTTGATTGTACCATCCATTGCCAAGTTGTATTCCAATCGCGTTGTTTTTTTGAAGCAGATAATTGGTAACATCGAAACTGTTATATAGCACACGTTGGGTAGACTGATCATCATAAGGATAAAGTAATTTCTTGAGTGGTCTTTTATCATAATTGGTAACCGCAGGAGCCAGCACCTGGTCCCCAACTTTCCTTCCATTTAAAAACAATTCATAAAACCCCAGGCCACTGATGTGAACTATAGCTTGTTTTATTTTTTTTTCGGCTGTGAATTCTTTACGAAAAAAGGGAGAGGGATAAGTAATCGCCGAATCGGGAAATGGATTTTCGAAGGCGCCAATCCATTTCCCTTGCCAGTCTGCGGCTTTTAATAATCCCATAGACCACGAAGCTGTCTGGCTCCAATTAGAGGCCATATTTTTTTCATCCCAAATCATCACTTTCCAGTACAACTTTTTTCTGGACGCTAAGGGCTTACCCTTGTAGAAAACCTGGGTTGAGTTTACAGAATTTATCTTGCCACTATCCCAATAATCACCTTTATTTTGCTGTAATAAAGAGATACTGCTTGCCACTATTATCCGGTATGCCGTTTGACTATTTGCTCGATACTCCGATGCCATTTGCCAGCTTAGCCCAGGATGTTGATGCTCAATAGCTATTGGATTTGAAAGCTGTTCGCATTCGAGTTTTTCAATATTGGGTGCTAACTGGTTACTGAAAATGAAGGTTGGAACAAGCAGGAATAGAATATTGGTAATGATTATTTTCATTTAATATCACTTAGCGTTTATAAAGCAAACTACGATTTTAATTATAGTTTTTTGTAATTTTATAAGATCTATTAACATCTTAATGCTGCGTTATGAAAACAATTAAAGTATTAATCTATCTGATTTTCTTTTTTTCAATCTCTCAAAAAGCCATGGCTCAGGAAAAAATGGGACAGGTCTATATTATAAGATCTACGGGATATGAGGGTTCCTTAATCAACTATAGGGTATATATTGATGATAAACTGGTTTGTAAAATAAAGAACAAACAGTTTTCTATTCACGATATTGCTGTTGGTGATCATACGGTCTCTGTAGCCAGTGGTGGAATCTCCACTGGAAAGAAATCTCAACCGTTGAAATTTACTGTAGAGGAGGGAAAAATAAACTATATTCAATTTAATAGGGCAGGAAAATTGACCTGTCAGGAAATTATGAAGAGCTCGGCAGAAGAGATTTATAAAAAAGCGACCCGAATCGATAACTGTCTTCCAAAAGAATAGCATCAAAATATAATATCTGACAGACAACTTAAGGAGTACGAAAAGGGAGAATTTTTCAGTTCTTCCTTTTCTAGCGTTCGCTTCTCAATTTATTTCGGTGCATTGCCCCCCAATCGGACAGGGTTTCCAATACACCGCTTAAAGTATCAGCATATGGTGTCAACTGATATTCAACCACCACTGGAGTTTGCGGATGAACCACTCTTTTTACAAAACCATTTATTTCCAGTTCTTTAAGTTCAGCTGATAACACCCGTGCAGATATCCCCTCAACACTTCGCTGGATCTCGTTAAACCGCTTATTGTTCTCACGAAGTGAGACTATAACCCTAAGCTTCCACTTCCCTCCAATCACATAAAGTGCGTCAGAGATAGAAGCCAGTCTGCTTGTGCATTCATTTGAAGTTGGCTGCAGTGTTTCGTGCATAATTAATTGATTTACAGTTTACTAAACAAAATATTAGTGCTAACCTTTTGTATACTACTAATCTTTTGTAAGCAAATGTATATAGATTTGACAACAATAAATCATAAATTCATGAAAAAGATATTGCATGTTATATCAAGTCCAAGAGGCGATGCCTCTTTTAGCATTAAATTAGGAAACGCCATTGTTGAAAAGATTAAGGCAGCTTACCCAGACAGTACCGTTCAGGAAAGCAATCTCCTTGAAAAACACTTTCCACACCTGGAAGAATCGCATTTAGCTTCCTTTTTTACGCCGGCTGAAAATAGAACACCAGAGCTCTTAGCAGCCGTTAAACATTCAGATGAAGCAATTAAAGAAATCATGGAAGCGGATGTGATTGTGATCGGTGCTCCGATTTACAATTACAGTATTCACTCTTCTTTAAAAGCATGGATAGATCATATTGCCAGATCCGGCCTCACTTTCAAATACGATGAAAATGGCCCTGAGGGATTGGTCAAGAACAAAAAAGTTTATATAGCCCTGTCCTCAGGAGCGATTTACTCAGAAGGGCCACTAAAATCAATCGACTATGTTGAACCTTACATGAGAACTATTCTGGGCTTTTTGGGGATGACAGATATCACCGTAATTCGTGCAGAAGGAACCTCATTGCCAGGCATACAGGATCATGCATTGGAAAAAGGAATAGCTAGCGTGCATATCAACTAGTTATATTATTGCTTTCACAATTGTGAAAGCAATAATTATTGACCCTTATTAATCATTCCATGGCGAATGTAAAATGCAATCGCAGAAATTTTTACGATGGAAATTTGGGGTCATATACGCACAAACATCAGCTTTGATATTACCAAAAGTGGTCTCTGTTTTATGTTCAAACCCACTAAAAAAAGTTGGGATGAWGTTTTTCTTGAAATCATTACGTGGAAAGGCACTTATGATCTCAATTCTGTTCTCTTCGCTGAGGTGCTCATATCCTTCTCCCATTACATCTAAGCCGACGCCTGAATACATCAGCGCTACTTCGGGTTCCTTGTGTTCTGCAATACCTATCGTAGTATGTAAAGCAATAGTATCCCAAACCAACTGCAAAGATTCTTTCGGTAGGCCATGACTTTTAAGAAAATCGCGCGCGGCGTTAGCTCCGTCTACTTCGAAACGCAGATCAGGGCTGCTGTAGTGTTGTGTTAAACCTAAATCGTGGAATACCGAGCTCACATATAACAACTCCTGATCATATTTTAGCTGGTTTCTTTTTCCATTTAAAGAAGAAAAAAGAAATACCCTTAAAGAGTGATTGTAGATGAATTCTGTTCCATGTTCTAATAAAAGTTCTGTTGCCTGATTGGCAATGCTGCTATCGGGAATGCTTATACCTGCAACCGTTTTTAATTTATTAACTGACATCGTCTTTTTGTTTTCCCAAAGTTACCGCCGTCTTATGGCATAGGGAATGTTAAAATCCGTTAATCACATGTTAAAAGCTGCAAATGTGTAATTGGTTAGATGATCACCTACCAAGGTTTGTAAAAAGCATCCGGTAATCTTTGGGCGATACCTGTACGTTCTTCTTAAAAAAATGACTGAACTGGTCCGGCGTTGCAAAGTTCAATTGAAGTGCAATTTCTTTAATTGGCATAGAGGAGAACTGTAAAGACCTTTTTGCTTCTGCAATAAGCTGTCCATTTATGAGTTCCTTGGCTCCTCTACCACTGCAACGTTTTGATAGATCGGCCAGTTTTCGGGCAGAAATACCTAAAAGTTTCGAGTATTCTGCTACCTCATGTGAGCTTTGATAATGTGCACTTATCAATTCAATAAACTGTCTGTAGAGCTGATTCTCATAATTGTCGATTCCACTTGCAAGGGATGCGTTTACGTTAGCTATTTTTATCATGATAATTTTTAGATAGGCAGCCATTGCATCCAACTTATTGATATATTCTTCTCTTGCGAATTCATTCCATAAAGATTTGAACAGCGAACTAAGTTCTTCATGGTCTTCTTTTATGAGTGGGAGCATTTGGTTTGCAGAGGCATTGTTGAACAGTACAGCCTTACAATTATTGGCGCTTGAAGGAGCTTTTTCCCAAAAGCAATCACCAAAACTGAGCTCGTAACCAGTAAATTTGCTGCCTTTTTTAAAATTTACGACCTGCCCTTTTGAAATTAGAAAAAGTTCGGACGATGAAATTTTAAACGTATGGTCATCTATTTTTAGCGTGCCAAGCCCGGTACTGACAAGAATTATCCGGTTATAAGCAAGCCGAGATGCCGATGGGTGTTCATATTGTCTATCTGCAAAAAAATGGATAGAGAAGGAATCCTTAATCTCTTTTTCTATAAGCGTACTCGACAACATAATTTCTGGAAGGGGTAGTTTTAACAATCTTACACTAAAGGTAGCAAGAATAGTCAAGATCATAATTCATTTGGAAATGATCTTGAGAAACGAATGAAAATTAATTAATATGCTAACTTTAGCTTATTCTCTCCTTATGATAGACAGCATCTTTTATACCGGCAATGATTATGTTCCCCTCATCCTTAGGGTGGTGGCCGGCGTAATCATTTTGCCTTATGGCATGCAAAAGCTCTTTGGATGGTTTCCGCCATTGGGAGGAGGAATAGGCATTAAAGGAACGCTAGCAGATTTTAAAGCTAAGAAGGTTCCTGTATTAATAGCCTGTCTGGTCATTGTTGCCCAGACATTGGGGAGTATAGGACTGATTATTGGATGCCTTGGCAGGGTAGCCGCGCTAGGTAATTTTATCATCTTTGCTGCGGCCATTGTGGTGCACGCCCCTGATGGCTGGGCGATGAACTGGACTGGCAGGAAAAAGGGGGAAGGCATTGAATATTTTATATTGCTCTTATCAATCCTGCTTATCATTATCATTAAGGGGAGTGGCGCATGGTCCGTAGACTACTGGATTACCCATTTTATGAGCAATTTTACAATAGAAAGATGAAAACATTTGTTAAAATAGACCGAATGGTTTATTTTTGCTTCCTCTAATATTTAAGTAATGAATAAGGCAGAGCGGACAAGGAAATTTATTATCGAGAAATCGGCTTCCATTATCAACAGAAAAGGAATGGCCGGTACTTCGCTTAGTGACATCATGGAGGCAACAAAACTGGCCAAAGGTGGTATTTATGGAAACTTCGAAAGTAAGGATGAAATATGTGTAGCGTCCTTTTTATACCTGACAGAGAAGCTTGCCGATCAATTGAATAGAGCTGTGTTGCGTGGAGGAACCGCGAAAGAAAAATTTTTAAATTTATTGGATGCCTATACAGAGATTCAAAACACCGAGGGAGGTTGCCCTATTCTGAACTTTGGCGTTGAGTCTGATGATACCCATCCTAATATGAAAGAATATGTAAAGAAAGCAATCCGGTCCTCGCAAAAAAGATTTTTTGATATCATATCTGATGGTATTGCCCATCATGAAATATCAGCCACGGTGAATCCGAAGAACTTTAGCATAAAAGTTTTTGCCATGATTGAAGGTGCTATTTTGTTCAGAAGGGTATTAGAAAGTGATGAGCAAATGCGAATTATCCACGAGGCCATCAAACTTGAATTTGAGTCGTATTTAATATAATTTTTTTGTCAAATTAAAGACCGATTGGTCTATTTTGTGTGCTGAGTTTTAACAATTAATATAAGAAACAATGTCAAAAGTAATTTTAATCACAGGAGCCTCCAGGGGATTTGGAAAAATCTGGGCAGAGGCATTTCTAAAACGTGGTGATCGGGTAGTAGCTACAGGAAGGAACATCGAAGCGCTTCAGGGCCTGAGCGATCAATTTGGGGATCAGGTATTGCCTGTTCAATTGGATGTTAACGATCGCCAGGCCTGCGTTGAAGCCGTAAATAGGGCGAAGGAACATTTTGGAAGAATTGATGTACTGATCAATAATGCTGGGTATGGACTGTTTGGAGCCGTTGAGGAAACTTCTGAACAAGAAGCAAGGAGCCAAATGGAAACAAATTTCTTTGGCGTGCTTTGGGTAACACAAGCGGTGTTACCGATTATGCGCGCGCAGAAGGCCGGACACATTATTCAGGTATCAAGTTATTTAGGTTTAATAGCAGCTCCGGTATTGGGGATTTACAATGCTTCCAAATTTGCTGTAGAAGGTTTAACTGAAACACTTGCTTTGGAAGTGAAAGCCTTTGGCATTAACGTTTCTTTGGTAGAGCCTAATGGCTATGCAACAGACTGGTCCGGCGAGTCGGCTTTTCAGGCAAAACCAATGGAGATATATGGTCCGGTAAAAGATGCATTTCAGAAAGCGGTGTCCGTTCCTGGTTTTTTTGGACAACCAGCAGCCACTGCAGAAGCCATAATTAAATTAGTAGATGCACCTCATCCACCACTGAGGTTATTGTTAGGGTCATTTGCATATCCTTCGGTAAGAAAAGTTTATGAGGAACGCCTGGCCAGCTTTGAAGAGTGGAAAGCTGTTTCTGAAGCCGCACACGGAAGCAATTGATAGCAGAAAACAATGAAAACTTTAAAAGAAAATCACCAGGGATTTAGTACTGTGCTAGCCCTGTCGTTGATTCCATTGTCGGGATTTGCTACAGATATTTATTTGCCTTCACTTCCGGCGATGGCAAAAGACTTGCATGTTTCAGCATCCGCTATTCAGCTTTCGTTGGTACTATTTATGTTTAGTATAGGCGTAAGCCAGATTTTTATTGGAAGCATATTGGATAGCTTCGGACGTTTTAGGATCGGTATTGTATCACTCGCACTGTTTTCGCTGACCAGTTTTGTTATTGCCATTGTACCCAATATTTATGTTATTTATGCAATGCGTATTATTCAGGGTATCACCATTGCCTTTATTGTAGTAGGAAAGCGTGCCTATTTTGTTGATATCTATTCGGGAGATAAATTAAAGCATTACATCAGCTTGTTTGCCATTATCTGGGCATGTGCTCCCATTATGGCGCCATTTTTAGGGGGATACTTGCAAAGTGTCTTTGGCTGGCAATCTAACTTCTATTTCCTTGGTGTGTTGTCGCTTCTATTTTTAATTTTGGAACTCATCTACAGCGGCGAATCTTTAAAACATTTTTATCCGTTTAAGATCAGGTCAATTGCACAGACTTATAGTGGCATGCTAAAAACACCCGATTTTATCCTTGGTTTGGCGATTATTGGCATTTGCTTTGGCATGGTGGTTATTTACAGTTTGTCGAGCCCCTTTATTATAGAAAGTGTATTTGGTTATTCTGCTGTTACTACGGGCTATAGTTCATTGTTATCTGGTTTTTCTATCATGACTGGTGGGATCATTGCCAAATCGCTTATTAAACAGCCCCTGGCTAAAAAGGTTGTTACCGCTCTTATCGTACAGGTGAGTTTAGTGTTCCTTATGATATTGACAGTTCCTTTTGGTAGTAATATTTATACATTGATAGGCTTCACGATCTGTATACATATGTGCGGTGGTTTTATTTTCAACATCATTTATGGTTATTGCCTTAGCCGCTTTTCAAAAAATGCAGGTGTTGCAAGCGGACTTACCGGTGGTGCCATGTATATGGTTAGCTCGGTATTTAGCTATGGGTTTGCAAATTTATATGCTGTTAAAAGCCAGACTTTACTGGGGATAGCAAACATTTCTTTGATTCTGGTTATGGGCATACTGTTTATTGCTTTTAACCGATACAGAAAGGTACGGGTGAGTAATGAGCTGAAGACTGCTTTTGCCTAACTAAATCCGAAAATGAGGTAATCCAATAAACATTATTGGATTACCTTTTTAAGTATTCCGAGTGCTTCCACCATCTCATTTTGTAACAGGACGATTGTTTGAATTTTGCAAGTATTCATTTGTTCTCTGCAATCATTGCGTTTCCATGAGGGCTTACCTTTGTTTACATAAATTAAAAAGCAATAATCATGGATAAAACAATTCAAAAAGTATGGTTCATTACAGGAGCTTCGAAGGGGTTAGGATTAGCACTTGCAATACAGTTATTGGAACAAGGACAAAAAGTAGCTGCAACTTCAAGAAGCATTGAGGATTTAAAAAATGCGATAGGTGAGGAAAATGACAATTTTCTTCCCTTATCGGTTGATATCAGGAATGAAGAAAATGTTTCATCTGCAATCGAACAGGTGGTTGCGCGCTTCGGGACGGTGGATGTTATTGTTAACAATGCAGGCTATGGCTTAGCGGGCGCACTTGAGGAATTGACAGATGCGGAAAGCAGGCAAAACTTTGATGTTAACGTTTTTGGTTCTTTAAATGTGATTAGAAAAGCAATGCCATATCTGCGTAAACAAGGTTCCGGGCACATATTTAACATCGCATCTATTGGGGGTTTTACAGGGGCTTTCCCAGGCTTTGGAATTTACTGTGCTACAAAATTTGCAGTTCACGGTTTCTCAGAATCATTGAGAGAAGAAGTGAAAAATTTTGGTGTAAAAGTAACGGTAGTATCACCAGGATATTTCAGGACCAATTTTCTAAGTGATTCCTCGCTAAATGTACCATCAAATCAAATGCAGGAGTATGCTGAGGTACGAGCGGTTCAGGCTGCCCACGAACAGGATATTAACGGGAATCAACCTGGTGATCCGAAAAAAGCTGCTGCAGCCTTTATCAGCGTAGCAGACATGGAAAACCCTCCGGTTCATTTGTTTCTTGGTGAGGATGCCTACGAATTTGCCAACGCTAAGATAGCATTTGTACAAAAAGAAATGGAACAGCTGGCATATATTGGTAAGGCCACCGGCTTTGAATAGCAGGTTGACAACAGGTTATTAATTGCAGGAATATCTTTATTTTTGATCAGGTAAAAAACATATGGCTGAAATAGAAACTTTAGAAGATTTTTACAGGCACAAATTCGCAGGCGTTGCCAGCGATGCACAAAAAGCAATTGGCGATTTTAATGCCTTTGTATTGGAAGACATCAGTACTCCGGAAGGAAATTCAACTGTTGAATATGCACGTAGGGATTTTTTCAAGATCAGCCTGGTTACCGGATCCAACCTTTATCATTATGCCGACAAAACGATAAAGATCGATGGTACTGCACTCATCTTTTTCAACCCGCAGGTACCCTATAAAATGGAATGTGCATCGAAGGAAAATAGAGGCTTCTTTTGTATTTTCAAAGAAGCCTTTTATAGTGAAAAATTGAGAGGTAGCTTAAATGACCTCCCCATGTTTACCATTGGTGGAAAACCATGCTATATTCTTGATGAGCAGCAAAAAGAGGAAGTTTCAGTGATCTTTAAAAAGATCATCAAGGAAATGGAATCTGATTATAAATACAAACGGGACCTGTTGTTGAATTATGTAACCGAAATGATCCATTATGCGCTAAAGTTGGAGCCTACCGAAAACCTGTATCATACCAATGATGCCAATGCCAGAATTACTGCTGTATTTTCGGAGCTTCTGGAACGTCAGTTTCCGATTGTATCGGCTGAACAACGATTTAATATGCGTTCGGCCAAAGACTTTGCTGAAAGGCTGTTCGTTCACGTTAACCACCTTAACAGGGCCATAAAAGAGACGACCGGGAAGACGACCAGCTACTATATTGCAAACAGGATTGCAAGCGAAGCTAAAGCGTTGTTGAAACATACAGACTGGAACATTTCTGAAATCAGCTATTGTCTGGGTTTTGAAGAACCCTCGCATTTCAATAATTTTTTCCGGAAACATACCGAGTTGTCACCATCGAAATATAGAACTGCCTAAGGTCACTACCTTTCCAGATGCTTATGCTGCAAACATAAATAAGCCACAACGGCACAACAATACATCATTAAGATCATGGGGTAGGCTGTACCATTGTAAAGTATACTTAGTATTGATGTGATCAAAAAAGCAGATAGGTAACTTACGGCTCCTACCAGTGCAGAAGCTGATCCGCTGAATGATGGAATGGCTCCGATATATAAAGAAGTAGTGTTGGGTAGAATCAAGCCAAGCATAGCTAAAAATATAAAGATCAATGCCAATAAAACAGCGAAAGGCCCATTAAAATATAATACGATTATCATTATTAAACCTGTAACCAATTGGCACATCATTGCAAGTTTTGTGATTTTTTGAACCTCAAAATGTTTCAGCAGTCTGGTGTTGAGTATTCCGGTAGCAATTATTCCTATCGCAAAACCGGAAAACACAAAGCCGAACTGCTTTTTGCTTAACCCATAAATCTGTGTAAATATAAATGGCGAAGCCGTAATAAAGGAGAATGCTGCGCTATTGCTAATGGCTCTTACTATTGCATAATTAATAAATGCGGGATGTTTTATGCAATAGATATAGTTTTTGAATATGACAGGAAGGTAGAATTTTTTATCAGCAGCCGGAGGTTTTCCTGCGGGTAAAATAGTTAAACATCCTATTAGTCCTGCTCCCGAAACAACTGCCATAATTAGAAATAGGTATTTCCAGGTGGATGCTTCGGCTAACATCCCGCCGGCTATTGGCGACAATATTGGCGAAACCCCCATTATGATCTGTAAAACAGTGAATACATGGGCTGCATTTTTGTCCTTATAAATATCACCTACCAATGCCCTGCAGATGACCTGACAAGCGCTTCCTGCAAGCCCCTGGATAAACCTTAGTGTCAGAAATACAGGGAAAGAACTGGTAATTACGCAGCAAATGCTGCAAAGGACATACGCTGCTAACCCCACTCTTAAAGGGGTTTTTCTGCCCCACACATCAGACATGGGACCAATAAACAATTGGCCAAAGGACATGCCGAACAGAAACAATGTTACGGTACCTTCAATACGAACAATTGGTACTTTAAAGTAATTGGCCATTACACCAAATGCCGGTAAATAGATGTCAATGGAGATCGAGCCTATTGCAGTTAAAATACCTAAAGTTAACGTGATCAATAAGGGCTTCGCATTGATTTTCATCGAAATATTGGGTAGCTGAATTTTATGATAAAGCTATACAACTAAATTTACTCATATGAAATTTCTTATGTAAAAATTATGACTTAATTTTCTCGATTAAAAACCTATTTTTATGGCTTGAAAGAAAACAGTTTTTTACAGATCAACATCAAAACGAATCTATAGATATTTACTGTCTGAATTAATTCGGTTATCACTGTTTCGGGGTAAAAGTAATTTTTAATCATGATTGCAAAAAGAATGGAGGGGGTTAGTGAATACTACTTCTCCCAAAAACTTAGGGAGATAGAATCCCTGAATAAAGAAGGCAAAAACATCATTAACTTAGGCATCGGGAGTCCCGATCTCCCACCACATCCGGATGTGATCAGGACATTGCAGGAAGAGGCTGCAAAGCCAGGTGTACATGGTTATCAGGGATACAAAGGCATACCTGCATTGCGACAGGCCTTTGCAGATTGGTATCAAAAGTGGTATCGGGTAACGCTTGATCCTGACACCGAAGTATTGCCCCTGATTGGCTCTAAAGAAGGGATCATGCACATCTGTATGACTTATTTGAATGAGGGTGAGGAAGCATTGATCCCGGATCCCGGTTACCCTACTTATGCCAGTGCAGTTAAACTGGCAGGAGGCAAAGCTGTAACTTATCTCTTACAGGAGGAGCGAAACTGGTATCCCGATCTCCAGGCACTGGCCGCTACGGATTTGAGCAAGGTGAAGCTAATGTTCGTGAATTATCCGCACATGCCTACCGGGCAGCAGGTAAATGCCGGGATGTTTGAAAACCTGATACGCTTTGCAAAAGAAAATCAAATCCTGCTGATACATGATAATCCATACAGCTTCATTCTAAATGATCATCCTGTAAGCCTTTTGGAGGTGCCTGGTGCTAAAGAAGTGGTACTGGAACTGAACTCCTTGAGTAAATCTCATAATATGGCGGGTTGGCGCATCGGTATGCTTTGCGGATCAAAAGAACGGGTTGAAGAGGTGTTGAGGTTTAAAAGTAATATGGATAGCGGAATGTTCCAGCCGCTGCAAATGGCGGCAGCAAAGGCTTTAAGTCTTGGGACTGACTGGTACAATTCTATCAACAGCATCTATTCGCAAAGGAGAGATAAGGTATATCGTATACTTGATATTCTGGGCTGCAGCTATGAGCTTAAACAGGTTGGTTTATTTGTTTGGGCAAAAATACCTGATCATTACCCGGATGCTTATGCCCTTAGCGATGAAATCCTTTACGGAGCAAATGTTTTTCTGACCCCGGGAGGCATATTTGGCAGTCAGGGAAATCGGTACATCCGGATCAGTCTTTGTGGCGATCTTTCCAGGTTTGAGCAGGCGATAGGCCGGATCAGTAACTCGTATAAATAACGCATATACTCACAATAAAAAAAATACCTAAACAGATGAAAATAGCAGTTGTAGGTCTTGGACTTATCGGCGGTTCCATGGCCATGGTGTTAAAGCATAGGGGCTTCGCTTCAAAAGTGATAGGAGTGGATAATCAGCAGACACATACGCAGAAGGCACTGGAACTTGGGATTGTCGATGAAGTGGCTGATCTGGACAGCGCAATAGCAAGCAGCGACCTGGTTATACTTAGTGCTCCGGTAAGCGTATGTGAGAAATTACTACCTCATATCTTAGATCTTGTAACACACCAGGTTGTACTGGATACCGGTTCCACTAAAACCTCTCTTCTGGAGGCCGTAAAGGGGCATGCGAATAGGGGAAGGTATATCGCCACGCACCCCATGTGGGGAACAGAATTCAGTGGCCCGGAAGCGGCAACATTGGATGCGTTCGACGGTCGGGCCAACGTCATTTGTGATGCAGGGGAAAGCGATAAGGATGCTCTTGAAACAGTAGAACGGTTGTATAAATTACTTGGCATGTACAATGTATACATGGGCGGAAAGGATCATGATGTACATGTGGCCTATGTCAGTCATATTTCCCATATTACTTCCTTTGCCCTGGCCAATACGGTGCTGGAAAAAGAGAAAGAAGAAAATGCCATATTTGAACTGGCCAGTGCGGGTTTCGAAAGTACAGTAAGGCTGGCCAAAAGTAGTCCTGCCATGTGGATGCCCATATTTAAACAAAATAAGGAAAACGTACTTGATGTGTTAAATGAACACATTACTCAGCTCAGGAAATTCAAATCCTGCATTGAGAAGGAGAATTGGGCATACCTTACCGAGCTGATGGAACATGCGAATAAAATCAAAGATGTCCTGGACCGGAAACAATAAAAAGTGTGCGCTGACGGAATAAACCATTTTGATATCTTTTTTAAGAGGACATAGCCCGGCTCCAGAGGCCGTCACAGCAGCTTGGCTCGTTTACAGTCTGAGGACAATTGCGCTAAATGTATCTCAAACTAGGGTGCGGTGGAGAAATCCAGCATCATTACTTTGCTGCAACTCATTCTATTGAAGTTGGGCTGGTAGAGTATATACCCATATTCATCCAGAGCCCTGATGGCGCTATGCCAGGTTGCACTGCTGGATACTTTTGCCTGCGGCATGAGCTGCTTGCTTTTTACCCGGATGAAAGCGGGGTGATCGCTTTGAATCCAGTGCCGATAAAGCGCCATGTAAACGGCAATGTGTGTGGTCCTGATTCGTGGGTCGTGTTCGATTTTTTCCAGAAATTGCTTTAAAATAACTGTTGCTTCCATTCTTTCTTGGATATTGTGATTTGCTGACGCCAGTGTTGGCGTGAGCGGTTTGGAATTCTTGTTTGCTAAGACATGGTGGGACCGGACTTTTTTACCCTGGGTCTGGGTGTCTTGTTTTCCAGGGATGTTGCCTGGGAATTTATTTGTTCTTTCCCCTGTTGCTGGTTGAGGTACAATTTATTCAGGTTCATATCGTATACGTCAACACTTTTAAATCGGGGATTGGCGGCCAGGAAATGCTGCTGCAATTGACCATCTTCAACGAAGTTTACCGATTGCAGGTTACCTTTTTGGAGCGATTGCAGCAGTCTTGCAGCTGTTGTTTCGTCCCCAAGTTCTGCAATGGGCAATTTTTCCAATGCTTGCTGCAGATCAAAGCCATAATTGTCCCCAAAAGTCTGGAATTTGTAGTTTCCGTATTTATCGGTTTCCTTAAAGTTCAGCTGTGTCCAGGCATTGTATTTCTCACCTGTAGTGACGTATTTGTCCTGGATCAGGTCTTTCTCMATTTTGCTGTACTCCTTGAAAACGGATCTCCCGCTTAGCAGGTTATAGGCCTCTTTCTGGGTGATGTTGTTCTCCTTGCCGATTTGAAAGGTTTGGCTCATCAGCTCTTGGGAGTGCGGAGGTCTGAATGTGAGTTCATAACGGTTAAAAAAGTACAGGTCGCTTGACTCTGAACGACTGAAATCCAACCTGGAGACCACCACATCATTGCCGAATTCTGTGCGGTTTAAGAGTTGAAATTCTTTGAGTTCTTTGCCGATCTTCTCATTCAGCTGGCTTTCATAGCCTTCACCAAATCCAGTGTATTTGATCTGGTCTTTCAGGAATTCTACATTTTTCTTGTTCATGATTTTTGGATTTAATTAATTAATGTGATTGATTGTCTTTTAACAGTACCTGGTAGCCGGCTTTGAGCCTTGCTTTGATGCGCTTTATTTTTTTTCCGAACAATCCCTTGGCAGTAGTGATGCCTGCCCCGGCAATCTGTGTACTTAGATTCTGCTCCATCCCCATGAGCTGCAGGCCCTGGATGGCATTATCGGAACCCTCTTTGAGCGCATCCGTAATTACGGCTTCGGGTGCATTGATGCCWTCCATACTGTCTTGCAGGTCATATACCACCAGGTCAACAGGGATGATGGCATAGCCAAGCCCGATGCTTTTAATGTGCAGGCTGATTCGCTGGTTGCTGATTTCGCAGCTGCCATAAACCTGATGTCCTTTAGGGATGTGTTGTCCATTCAATACTGCTGAATCCAATAGCCTTAAGGCCACCACGGTACCTTGTTTGACCTTCTGGTCTTTCGCAATGATGGCAGGAATGGCGGTGTAGGTCATTTTAGTGCCTTCGGGCAGAATTGGGTGGGTTTTCTCCTTCAGCAATTCCGGATGCTGAATCTCCTGGATCTTTTCCAGTAGTTGCTGGAGTTGACTGAGCTCGGGATCCTCTTGTTTTTCTTCTTCCACAGCGTCCATCATCGCGCTCAGTTGCTGGAGCTGATGAGTGTTTTCAGCTACGGGAACCGGATTGCTTTTTAAGGTAGTATCCGAAAATTTTTTCTCTGGCTGATTCAGTACCTTGTTAAGCTGTTCCAGCTTTTGATAGACTTGTAGCTCGCCAGGCTCAGGACGATGCCCATTCAGCAGCAAAGGGTCCTGGTCAAATGTCTGCGGGGCGGCTGAACCATTTGACGAATAATAAGGATCTGTTTTAGACTGCTGGGCGAGTCGATTGGAATCGGCGGTTGCCTTTTCATAAAAGCTCATCTTATTGAGCGGCTTTATCGTGTCGTTTTTGGCGTCGGGCAGTTCGGTATTGATGCCAGTAGTGGAAATTCCATGATTTGTAATGCCTTTTCCGCCACCTAGCAGTACGAAAAGGAGTGTGGCAAATGGCACGATGATAACAGGCAGGAAAGTAAAGAACCTGCGTTTGTTGAGAAATTCCGGGGATTTGAGTAGTTGATTCATTTCTGTGGTTTTTTACGTGATTCATAAATTTTTTCCATCAGTAACAGACTGTCCGAAGGCTGGGTCTGGGTGATGGGGGCACTTTTTGTTTGAACAGGAGGAATGGGCTGAGCCTTTAGCCCAGTGTTACCAAGCAGTGTAATGTTCCATGCGGTGAGGAGAATGGCCGCAAGCAGCAACGTGACGATTTTTATTTTCCTCGGCAGGCAATTGAACAAGCGGTTCATTCCATTGGCCCAATGCGTTTGCAGCTTCAGAATTACCGTGCTGATGTTTCTGGCGATAACCTCTTGCAGCATTGCTTTGCGCTGTCCTTCGTTGTTGTTTTYCATGATTAGGGTTGTGTGGTTTTCAGGTCTTTGTTTTCCAGGGTGTTCCAGCGTTCGATTAGAAAGCCATGGGGATTGTTGTCACTACGAATCACCTCCCGGAGATAGCCCGAAGTAATGAGTGTTCTGCGGAGCTGACCGGTCTGGCGGATAATCTGTTGGGTAGCATAGCAGCGAAAGGGGTAAGGGTAGCTCCTGGTATCAATTTTAACGCTATCCACCTGGAGTGATTGGCTGATATTGCCAGCTATCAAACCTGCATAGTAGCCCTTCTCCTCGAGATTGTCGTAGGCATGTTTGGCACTTTGATCAGCCAGATACAGGGACTTGGTGATGTGCTCCTTGATGACTTTATCGTCAGGGCTGAGGCTGAAAAAAAGCTGGTGAAAGGTGGCGACATGATCCCTGGCTTCTACCTCCAAGTTGTCTTTTCTGTTGGAACTCATGGCGCTGACCACCTTGCCGTTGAGCAAAATCAGTACACGATCCTCCGCCCGGGCGACCCGCTGGTCTGAGTGGTAAGTATAGAAACAAGTGAAAGCCAGGTTTGCCAAGACAACCACCAGGCTGAAGGTCCGGATTTGTCTGAAGGCGGTATCAATATTTTTTATTTGCTGAAACATATCGCTGGGATTAATTAAGAGCCAAGTATTTTATCTTGCATGTAACTGCCGGTGTTTCTGGATGATCCGCCAGTGCCCCGATCGGTACCTGAGCCGCCGGCGCTGAGACCGAGTGCTGTACCCATCAGGTGCTGCGCCCCGCTGGCTGCTTTAACGGCGCCCGCGGAGGCAACAGCGGTAGTACCTGCCGCTGCCCCTGAGACCATGCTGGTAATTTGCTGGGTCATGGCGCCAGCCCCGCCGGCATTGACAATGTAACCAGCAACACTGGGAACGGTAAAGTAACCGACAATACCAATCAGCAGGAAGATCAGGTAAGCGGTGTCCGTAGCGCTAAACAGCGTATCTCCATTTTGCTGAATCTCACTGATATCCAGAATGAGCATTTTCTCCTGTACTTTTGCGATGATGCTGCCGAAGATATTGGCCACAGGCAACCACAGAAAGATATTCAGGTAGCGTGCCAGCCAGGAACTCAGTGTACTTTGAAACCCGTCAAATACCGCGATGCCGAATACCAGCGGTCCTAGAATAGCCATGACCACCAGGTTGAAAGTCCGAAGGGTGTTGATGCACAGCGCAGCTGCTTCATACACGACCCGCAGGATTTCACTCATCCATTCTTTCACTGAATTCCTGAAATTGTAGGAGGCCTTTGACATGGCAAAGCGGACTTCATTGCCCAGGCCCTCCAGAATTCCTTCTTCTGCGGGATCCTGGTTGTCATAAGTGTATTTATACCATTTGTCCCGGTCACCCTCACCGGTCGATCCGATGTACATTTTCCAGGCATCGCTTGCCTTGACCTGCTTTTCCTTGGCTTTAAGGAGCCTGGCAATCGCCTGATTGGAGCCGCTCATCATTTCAGCAGTAGCGGTTACCGTAGGTTTCATTACCCCATTGATCATGCTCAGTACCGAAGGGTAGATCATAATGGCAAAGCCCAGCACAAAAGGGCGAAACAGGGGATAGAAGTTGATGGGTTCTGCGTTGGCAATGTGTTTCCATACCCTGGAGCCGATGTACCAAAGGGCTGCGAAACCGGCAATGCCCTGGGCAACGCCGATGAGTTTACTGCATAAGGGCATCATTTCCAGATACAGCTGGTCGAGGACACCATGCAGGCTGTTCATCTCCTGGGCAAGCCCCTGTGCCTGGCAAAATGCCGGCAGTAGTAAAAAAAATAATGGGGCTATTCGTTTTGTCGTTTTTTTCATGTGGATAAGTCTAGGGCCGGATGCCATAAAGCTCACGGCTGGATTGAATGTCTTGATTCGATGCGCTGCGCTGCAGGGAAAGAAGACTGGTCGAAGTATTGAATTTGTTCAAAAAAACTAGCTTTTGCTGCAGCTCCAGATAGATCTGGTCAATGGCAGCGAGCCGCTCCTGGTCTGACATTCGTAGCCGTCCGGCAGTGACGACCGCCAGCAGGTCATTAAGGTTGTCCACACTTTGCTTTAGGAGGCGGTCATAGATTCTGGCGATATACTGCAGCTCATCCGGACTGAAACTGCCACTATGGAGGAAACGCCGGTAAGCGGTTTTGTACTGGCCAACCAGGATCATCTGACCGGAAACAATATCGGCCACCTTTTTATACTTTCTGACCGCCGGGCTAACCTGCATCAGCCCGTCTAAAAAGATCCGATGCAGGTTGAAGTTCCCCTGGGAAAGGTTCCGGACGGTATTGTAGCCGTTGCTGATGAGGGTATAACCTTTTTTCATGTCTTTAAGTATTTTTTTAAACTGGTCAAGTTTTTCAACATTCAGCAGCAATTGCTGCACTTCCTGACTTTGCCCTTTTCCATAATAACAGGTCAGCTGAAGCAGGAATATGAGTAGCAGGATTTTCATAACACCGTATTGAGGTTGCTTAACCTTAGTTCCAAATTGATATTCCTTAATTCGGATGTCCTTTGTTGGTCCAGGGACATACCTTGTTGCACAAAGCTTTCGCAGAAATTTAGATGCGACAACAGCTGGTGATGCAGCTCCCTGAGCCGGTTGATCCGCTGGGCATCGCTGAGTTCCAGTTGATGGTCTTCGGTCAGCTGGTAAGATTCTTCCATTGCCTGCGCACAGGAGCTACGGAGTTTTTGAAAGACCCTTTGCTGATAGGACAGCTCATCGGGAGAAAAACTTTCTTTCTGTACCGCTTCTTTCAGGTAGCTGGCGCTGAGGCGGAATATATGATCCTGGAGCTGGACCATGTCAGCGAGCAGGCTTAGGCTTTTTATGTTGGTACGTGGATTTTTTAACCCCGAAAAATATAGGCTGTGAAGGTTAAAGTCTCCTTTTTTTAATGCACTGATGGTGTTGGTCCCAACTTTAATGATGTTATAGCCCTGCCTGGCAAAACTGAGGTAAACTTGCAGGCCTGCGACCTGTTGCGCCAGGTATCGCCGCTGGGTTTTTTTCTGTTTAAAGAACTCTGCCCAGGTCTGGGCTTTGCCGGCCGATCCAATCAGCAGCAAGAGGGAAAAGGTGAAAAATATGGATTTCATATGTTTAACGGGTTAGGTTTTTTTTGTGTTTTTGCTTTGTTTTTAAACCAGCTGGGGCCACCCAGGCCGCGGCCCAGCTGCATTGCGGTAACTCCGAATGGCTGTTGATCTGCTGATAGTCGTAGTCCCGTGTCAGGCCATTTTGATTCAGGCAGATGATGTCCATGCTTTTGATCAGGAATCCCCTTTGCCGGGTATAATCCAGGCTGAAAATACAGCTGACGCGGTATCCTGCTTTCAGTCTGATGTCCTGGCTGACTAAGGAAAGCTCAGATGGTTTTTTGCCGAGCACTTCATGGGTCAGCATCAGGTATTTCAGACTGTCTGAAAACGTTTTGCCGTCTTGTTGAAAGGTTGCCAGGAACGGTCCGGGGTAGCCTTTCTGAGCAAGCAGATTTTCCAGGTCTGCGACATGCCTTTTGATCCGTTGATGGGCTTCGATGATCATTGCAGTCCGTATAAGCGCTGTATCTGGCGCAGGTCATTCTGGTCCGCTGCCCGGCTAAGGGAGAGGCTGATGTTTTGCTGGTTGAAGTGCAGCAGGTCGAAATAGGCCTGATCTGCCTGGTCTGAGGCCTGCCTGATGAGTTCCAGCCTGGCCGCGTCACTCATCTGGGTTTKAAAGGAATCTACCACCAATAGGAGCTGATCCATTTGCCGGACGCTTTGCTGCAGAATTCCTGCATATACTTTTGCCATATATTCCAGCTCGCCGGGAGAAAAATGTGGATCCTTTTTCAACAGTTGCCAGGCTTTGCGATAAGCCTGCACCAAACGAATCTGGCCAGCGCCAATCGCTTTGACCTGGTGGTAAGCGCTGATGATCTGTTTCACTTTACTCAGCTCTGCAAAGTAGTCCTGGTAAAGGTCCCGCTGCCTCTGGGTCCAGTCGGAAATCTCTCCCAGCTTGACTTTACTCATCGCATTTTCCAATGTCTTCTGCGCATTTTGTAACCAGATGGTTTGATTTTGCATACGCTGGACTTTCAGGTCAATGGCTCTGATGACTTTTTTAACGCCGGTTTTGATGACTTCGGCAATGACCAGCTGAGCCTGGACAGGTTTTGGTTGCAGCAAGCCTGCCAGCAAAACAATGGTGATCAGTAATGTTTTCATAAGTTTAATTGTTGTTTTTGTCTTTCAGCAGCGCTGTTATTCCCGCTTCCATACTACCGTGTTTTTCTGCGGAAGTGCTGACCAGAACCCTTTCCCTTCCTTCGGTGGTGTAGGCATAATATTCTTCGGGACAGAGCTCATTTTTGTAGACCTTAGCCCTTTGTCCGCCAATCTCAATGAAAATCTCCCTGTTGTCCTTATTCACCGAGAGCAGGATCGTTTTGGCCTTATCGGATAGTCCCAGGGCATTTTGGAGTTGGTCAAACTTGTGGAGGAACTTGCGCATGTCCATCAGGATTTTGATGTCAGCATTGTTAATGATGGCATCTTTGATGACCGGTGAACTGATCAAATCATCCAGTTCCTGGGTAATGACAATGGGTACCCCGTTGAATTTGCGGATGGTCTTAAAGGCATACTTCAGGAATTCGGCCATCCCGGACTTGGCGATGGCTTTCCATGCCTCGTCTATGGTGAGTACTTTGCGGACACCCGGTAGCTTGCGCATCTTTGAGATGAACAGCTCCATGACAATCAGGGTGACTACGGGGAACAGGATGGGATGATCCTTGATGTTGTCCAGTTCAATGACAATGAAAGGCTGTTGCAACAGGTCCAGGTTTTCCCAGGCATTGAGCAAATAATCAAATTCACCGCCCTGATAGTAGGGACGCAAGACATACAGGAAATTGTCCAGGTCAAAATCCTTATCTTTTACCTTGTGTTGCCTGAGTAAAACGCCATATTGGTTTTGCAGGAAATCATAAAAGGTGTTGAAGCATGGGAATATTTTCTGGTCTTTTTTCAATTCGTCATAATATCCCTGCAGGGCATTAGATAAGGCCACATATTCACTGCGGTTGAAAGGATCGTGTTCCTGTTTCCATAAGGAGATGAGCAGCGCCTTTAAACTTTCTTTTTTTTCGGTATCCAGTACGTTTCCTTCCGCCAGGAAAAAGGGATTGAACCGGATGGGGTTATCCTCGGTGTAAGTGAAATAATAACCTCCGACCAATTCACATAACCCTTTATAACTGCCACCGATGTCCACCGTCACGCAATGTGCTCCCTGCTGGTACAAGGTGCTGAGGATATGGTTGATGGTCATGCTTTTGCCGCCCCCTGAGCTTCCACAGACTAGCATGCCCATATTGGAGGCGATACCCGATGTCCTTGGCTCATCAAACAGGTCTACATAGACGGGTTTGCCGTTTAACCGGTCACTGAAACGGATGCCCTGACCGGGGCTTACACTTCGGTAATTGCTTTCCAGATTTAAAAAGCAGCATGCCTGCTCGGCAAAGGTGTCAAAGGTATCATTCATCGGAAAATCTGCCGCATTTCCAGGAATACCAGCCCACCAGATCTGTCCGGCACCAACCAGCTCAGGTTTGGCTGCCGCATCCATCTGATTGAGCGCAGAGCAGACCTTATTTTTCAGCTCAGGGAGTTCTGCTTTGTTGCCGGTCCAGAGCAGTACATTGAAATGTGCTTTTACTGGCAGGCGCTGCTGAGCGATGGCCTCATTTAAGAATTCATTACTGGCATCCCTGGCAATGGTGTTTTCCCGGGAGTAAGCCGACAGGGATTGCAGGCGCAGTCGTTTATTTTCAATTTTTTTTAAGCTTGCCTGGGGATCATCAACAAACAGGTACTGATTATAAATGTGGTTGCAGGGCAACAGCATCCCCAGCGATCCGGCGAAACCGATAGGAAATTTGGTTTTGTCAGTCGAGAATTTATCATAAGTGATTCTTGGTCCGCACAGATGAGGCAGGTCGGCTGCATCACCCAAAGTATATAGCTGTGCAAACTGGTCGCCAATTTGTATGCCGTCCTCAAAAGAGATGTCTTTATAGAGAAAGTCCCGGGGACGTTCACACAGGCTGCAGTACCTTTCAATTAAGCCTGATTTGCGCCGGTAACTTTCCAGCTCCGGGGCTTTGAGCCTTTTGAGTTTAATGAGGCCACAGTCCTCCATGATGCGCTTGAACTGACTGACCTGGTCCAGAAAGGTGTCAAATGCTGCCGGTTTCAAAAACTCGCCGGGCACAATGGTTTTTTTAAGCAGGTTGCAGAACAGCGAGCTGCTGGTTTTCCTGCCTGCGGGTTTTTTGCAGAGCATGAGGTAGCATTCATGCTGCAGGAATGGCCTGCCCTGGAAATGTCTGGCACTGCTTTCAGCTAAAAATCCTGGAAGATGCTCCTGCACCTGATGGGCACTTTGCAGGAACCAGTCTTGCTTGTGCATCAGGCTGTGTTTGGGCAATACTTTAATGGCTTTGACCCAGCTCTGGTGGAAAGCCTCATATTCTGCATCTGAAAGACTGAAGATCTCCGGAAGCTCCGCCTGGAAGACCAGGGTGAGGTCTCCCTGGCTGGAGAGAATACAGTCATTTTCTATACCCATAATGGGCAGCATGTCGAAAAGGTTTGGTGTCTTGGTGTTCATATGCTTTTTCCTTTCCTACGGGGTTGGATGTAGGATTTTAATTTGGGTGCCTGAGGGGCTAGGTTTTTCTTTTTTTGCAGGTCGACCATTTCCTGATGTGCAAGTTTGGTCAGGGGAGTGGCCATGGCCTGGTGACTCATTTTCATGGGAAAGCGTGATAACAACTCGGTGTCTTCCAGCTTGTAAAGCCTTGCTGCGCCCACGGGATCCAGCAGGATCTCATTAGGCATTTCCAGTAGGACGATTCCTTCCCGAAAGGGCGTTAAAACCGATTCTTTGCTGATCTGTTGTCCCTGTTTGGTATCAAAGAATAAGCGCAGTTTCTCCCCGTCGGCGCTCAGCTCCAGTTCCTTGATCCCGATGCGCGCTGCAGGTTGGGCTACCGGACGCAGTTCCCGCATGCGGACATCAATGATGTAAGGTTTTCCCATCAATGTGATTGTGGGCAATTCACCTTTAAGCCTCCGGTCGATCGCCTCATCAATCATCAGGATGCCCCAGTTGTGGCGGTAACTGGTTTGATTGAAAAGTGCCGGCAGGCTGCTGTCTTTGCCGAATTCTTTTTGCAATACCTCTTTGGGAATGATGATGCGCCGGAGCTGGGGGCTGAGTTCCCGCATGAGCTGCAAATGGGATTTGGCTACTTTTTCAACGATCGCATAGATCATCGAATAAAATCCCCCTTCTTCTTTGAGCTGGGAAAAGGGAATCTTGTTTTCTGGGTAGGCTGCCTGCACAAATTGCTGTTTTTCACTGTCGACATGGAACAGTGAGCCGTCCAGGATAATGCTGATATTGGCTTTCATGAGCGGGTAGGATTTAAGTGTTGAAAGGTAATCCGACTATGATTTTTGATCAGTTTGGGCATTTTTCGTCTGGCGATGGCCTTCATCATGCCATGCTCGCCATAGGTATTGCTCCATTGGTAAACTTTGATCATCAGGATGGCCCCGGTTACCAGAATAAAGGCCATACAGAAATAGGTATTGAGCCCGATCAGGTACAGCAGGACAAGAAGGATTAGCAGCATCAGCATGCCACCGGCAAAATATCCGATGTATTGCGCCTTGAGCCCTTTAAACTCAATGCTTTTATTGATGCCCTTGTTGATGGAATAAACGCTGTTGTTCATGACTTTGATGTTAAGATTTGGTCGTATTCAGGTATTTGTTGATCTGCCGGCAAACCACATAGCGAATCAGTGTGTCGTTAAGTTTTGCCTCACTGAAATGCATGGAATTGAAAATGGGTGTGCATACTGCGATCAGGTGGACAATTTCCTGGGTTAGGGTGCCGTTCTCCCGAAGCTGCAGGTAATCTCCTGTAAATTCTTCTTTCAAAAGATTGCGCAGGTACTGGTATTTAGAAGGCCTTAAGTCGGCAGTAAGCACTTTCATCAAGACCCGGGCAACCAACTCAGGCTCCTCTTCGGTGATGGTAAGGGAGTTGAATGAGGGGAGATGCTTCGCTAGCCTTTCTTCGAGGTATTGATCCAGGGCCCTATGTTGCAGACTGATGATCAGCTCAGGATTGTGCTGTACCAGATAGTTCTCGAGTTGCTTTTTTAACTGCTCTTTCATGGGAATGGAATTAAACGCCGAAGAAAGATTTGATGATGGTCGCTACAACGACCAGGAAGATGCAGCTGCCAAACCAGGCGGCTGCAATTTTGGAGGTGTCCTGGTCACCGTTGCTCCATTTCTGATAGACTTTAACTGCACCGATGAGCCCGAGCAGGGCTCCTACAGCGTACATCAGCTGGACCCCGGATTGGAAATAACTTCTGACTTCGGCGTTTGCCTTTTGAATGCCGGCATTGCCATCCTGGGCACTACTGTACAGGTGGATTAAACAGAGTAGGAGTATTGCCCCGTATTTCTTTAAGTTCAGGGCTTTATGTGGTTTGGGTATTGCTTTCATATCATTTTTTCTTGTTCATGGAATGGAATTTCTGTCGCCCGGTACTTCACCGTACCGGGTGCAGAAATGGCGGCCGTCACGCTGCCCTGTTTTCCTGTTTTTTTGCTAATGCGCTTGGCAGGGGCGGCGGCCAGACTTTATTCCCCTATGCCCGCCAATGGCCAGAGCGGGCATGGGGAATTCCAGCTCAGCGCTACCATAGCTGCTGGAGTTCGGTTTCATCAGGTGGGGAGATTTCTGCTAACTGGCATTCTCTGATGATCATCTCATTGATGGATGGACGAAATGGCGAATCTTTCAGGTCAGGGTAGTCATGGATCACCTTTCTGAGTTTTTCTGTTAAGCTGGTTTCCATGGTTCCTGGMCCCTTCTGGTGGATCTGTGATTTGAGTCCGGCAATCAGGCTTTCGATCCTGTCAAAAGTTTCCTCGTTGTTTTGAGCTGGGGTGATTGGTTGATCAGGGAGGATTTGATTGGCCGGCAGTTGCTGCTCACCTGTAGCAGGCTCAGATGGTTGGGAAGGAATGTTTTTTTTGCCGCTGAGCAGCGCCCTGAGCGCTTGTGGATAAAACCGGATGGCAATCCAGGTATAGTAAACAAGTGTCAGAATAAGGAGTCCGCTAAGGTACTGTGTCCAGGTAACGAGGTTTAACATGTCTGTAATTTTTAGTTTCTGTTTTTCGTCCCTGCTGCAAGATCATTGGTCTTGCAGCGGGCTGATGAAACAAAGGTGGGCAGGCTGGAGAAGTACCAGGGATACATAAGAAAAGCTGTATCCCTGTATCTGCTGGTATTCAAGTCTATAAATTACACGTCATTTATTGCTTAAGCGTTACAGGGAACTTGGTGCCGCAATCAAGCGATAAAGGGCTGACGCTGTTTTTGAAAGAGAGGACACAGCTAATCTCTCAACAAGTATATGTATATAAATCTTAGGGTTATTTTGTTGGCTTCCGATGGGTAGCTGAAAAAATGAGAGACAAAACCATCTGGTTGTTGATATATTTCATTTAGTTCTATATAATTGCCTGAATATTTCAATAACTTTATAGGCAGGGACCAATTCATGACTGATTATAGCGAATTTAATGATTCTGAGCTAGCTAACCTGCTGAAGGAAGGGAATCAGTATGCATATACCGAAATATTTGAGAGATATAAAGGCTTGCTTTACAAACATGCATTTCGTTTGCTCAATGATCAGGAAGAGGCTAACGACATCATTCAGGATCTTTTTTTGACGCTTTGGCAAAAGAAGGCTGAACTTAATTTCAGAACTTCATTGTCTTCCTACCTCTACAGCGCAGTGCGCAATAGGATATTTGACCTGATCAGCCATCAGAAAGTAGCTTCTAAATATCTGGATTCCATCAAAGTTTTTGTCGAGCAGGGCGATTACATTACCGATGAACAGGTTCGTGGAAATGAACTGTCCAGGATTATCGAAAAGGAAATTGCTTCTCTTCCCCCAAAGATGAGAAAAGTCTTCGAATTGAGCCGCCAGGGGGAACTGTCTTATAAAGAGATTGGCAGACAACTGAATATTTCTGATAAAACAGTAAAGCAGCAAGCTTATAATGCAGTAAAAATTCTCAAGCTAAAGATCAATTCTTACCTCTCACTTTTCCCTTTTTTATAATTTTTTTATTTTTCTTCTAATACCTTTCAGGTGGTTCCCCGTCTTAAGGTTATAAAGGGGTAAACAGCCTCTTGCTGATTATGGAAGAAAAGCAAATTACCGAGCTGTTAGAAAAATATAAGAACGGACTACTGGATGACCGGGAAAAGGCAATACTCGAAAGCTGGTATCTTCAGCAGGCGGACAACAGTCCGCATGAGATCAGCGATGATGACCTGAACCATAACCTGGAGCATATCGCCACCGGCCTTCCTTTAAAATACCAAAAGCCTGAATATCAATTGTGGAAACGCGTGGGTTCCGCCGCTGCAATTCTTCTGGTGGCAGGATTGGGCTATTATTTTTTCCGCCCTGAGCAGTTAACTATAACTACTGCTGTAGCTAAAATGCAGGATGTGTCTCCAGGTGCGAACAAGGCTGTTCTCACACTGGGCAATGGCAAAAAGATCAGCATTACAGATGCCAAGGATGGAGAACTGGCCAATCAAGCTGGTATCAGTATTAAAAAGACAGCAGACGGACAATTGGTTTACAGGGTAGATGACGTGGGTACTGCGGGTAAAAATCCTGTATTTAATACCATTGAAACGCCAAGAGGTGGACAGTACCAGATCGTATTGCCTGATGGCACAAAGGTTTGGCTCAATGCAGCTTCAAGCCTCAAATTTCCGGCGAGCTTTTCAGGTTTGGCCAGCAGAAAGGTGGAGCTGAACGGCGAGGCCTATCTTGAAGTAGCCAAGGATAAAAAGCATCCATTTATTGTAAAAACACCACAGCAAGAGGTTGAAGTATTGGGGACCCATTTCAATGTGAATACATACAGCGATGAAGATGCCATAAAAACGACCTTGCTGGAAGGCGCTGTTCTAGTGCACCTGGAAGGACAAAAAGACATCAGGCTTGCGCCAGGACAACAGTCCGCCATTCGCAAAGCCAGTCCTGCAACGGTAAGCGTGGTGGATGTGAATGAGGCCATTGCCTGGAAGAAAGGCAATTTTGAATTTAATAATGAAAATGTATATCAGATCATGCGGAAGGTTGCCAGATGGTATGATGTACAGGTCATTTATGAAGGAGAGATCCCGCTCAGTACGATGGAAGGTACCATGTCCCGGTTCCAGAATGTCTCAAAAATATTGGATATCATGCAAAGTACCGGCCTGGTCAAGTTTAGAATTGAAGGCCGGAAAATATACGTCAGTAAAATATAGGACTTAGGCCAGGCAAGGCATATTTCCGCAAATAACCTAACCATTAACCAAATAAAACATGAAAAGAAAACTACGACAGCCGCATTAACCAAATGCAGAAGGGCCCCGTAAAAACAAAACGTGAAAGTGTTAGAGCACTTCCACGCCAATTGTCAGGGTCACCCTTATCCGGATTTTCATCCTGGAAAAATTGATTAGAATCTAGTGTTAAACCCAAACAGAACAAAAGTATGAATTTAAATGCTTTTCACAAGATGGCAGGGCCCATGCCTGGCCTGCTGTCGAAAATTTTATTCGTTATGCGAATCACCACGTTTTTATTATTTGTAATGCTCATGCAGGTCAGTGCATCAGGCCGTGCCCAGAGAATTACATTGTCCGAAAAAAATGCTTCTTTGAAAAAGGTGATCGAAAAGATCCGCCAGCAAAGCAATTATGATTTTTTCTATATCAAGGATAATCTGAAGTCGGCAAAACCCGTCGACATTCAATTGAATGGCGTCTCGGTTGAAGAAGCGCTTAAGGCCATATTTGCAAACCAACCCCTGGGATATGAACTGAAAGACCGGGTAGTGGTGATCAAAACAAAACCAAGAGCCCTGATCCCAGCATTGACCCCTGTATTTAAATCCGTGGATGTGGGCGGCAGAATTACCGATCAGGCTGGTGTAGCCATTCCGGGAGTAAGTGTAAAGATCAAGAATACGCAGAGAGGGACGGTTACCGACGCCGATGGTAAGTTTCAGCTGAGTCTGATCAAAGGAGATGTCCTGGTGATGAGCTATGTGGGGTTTCAGACAAAGGAGCTTGTTTACGATGGACAATCAACCATTGAGGTGATCATGGAACAAACCAACAACGCGCTTGGAGAGGTAGTGGTGATTGKTTATGGAGCGGTAAAACAGAAAAACCTGACCGGTGCGGTAGTACAGGTGAAAGGTAAGGATTTGAATTCCAGTGTGGCTTCCAGTTTCCAGCAGACTTTGCAAGGAAAGGCTGCTGGGGTTGAAGTGATACAGCCTACAGGACAACCAGGTGCGGGTGTTACCGTGAAAATCAGGAGTAATCCATCTTTTGCCAATGCTGGTGTTTTATATGTAGTGGATGGTGTTCCTGTTAATGATGCTGCGGGACAACCCCATCTGGGCGGGAGCGTTGGTGGCGCGAGATATGTAGAAGATGGGGTGGATAAATCACCTTTGAACTTCATCAATCCAAATGATATTGAATCGGTCCAGTTTTTGAAAGATGCGAGTGCAGCTTCTATTTATGGCGCCAGAGCTGGTGCCGGAGTGGTTTTAATTACCACCAAAAGAGGTGCAGAAGGTAAGGCGAAAATTGAATACACAGGGTCTTATGGCAGTCAGCAGGCAGATAAAATGTACCCGGTTTTTGGTGAACAGGATTACATGACACAACGCAACCTGCTTAAGCAGGAGATTTGGTACAGAGATAATAAAATTGCCCCTTACTATGGAAATGTACAGACAGGTACAGTAACACCGTATACTCCTGTTTTTACACCGTCGCAGATTGATGGGGCATCCAACAACAATCCATCTGCTATGGATGCAATTGTAAGAACGGGCTATACACAACAGCACAACCTGTCTCTTTCCGGTGGTAATGGTAAAACCTCTTATTTTGCGTCTGGAAATTACTTTGACCAGAAAGGTGTAATCATTGGCACCGATTATAAAAGATACAATGGCCGGTTAAATATAGATCAGATCGTTTCTGATAAAATTAAGATTGGTGCAAACATTATTGCTTCCAATTCAGAGGCTGATAATACCGTAACTGGTGGCCAAAATGAGAATGGGGGAATTGTAACGGCTGCAATTTATTGGGCGCCTTCTGTGCCTTTGAGGGGACCAGATGGTAGCTATCCATTAAGTCCTTACTACCCCAATATTCCCAATCCTTTATCTTATGCAACTGTTACAGACAAAACAAAATCTACGCGCTTATTAACCAGTGCATATGGAGAATGGACGATTGTTGAAGGATTGAAAGCGAAGGGAAGCTTTAGTCTGGATCAGTCTAATGCTAAGCGGTCATCTTACTTTCCGACAACCTTTTTATACGGCGCTCAAGCCAATGGGTCTGCAAGTATCTCTCAATCAGATAGTCAGTCTAAATTGTTTGAATATACTTTGTCTTACAACAAGAATCTTTCCGAAAAACACAACCTGAATGCAGTGGCGGGTTATACCTATCAAAGGACAGATACTGAAGGTTTTAATGCTGGTAACCAGAATTTTCTTTCTGATGTTACGCAATACTATTCGCTTCAATCCGGACAAGCCGATAAGCCTACGGTAGGGTCGAGTAAAGGACAATTAACCTGGGCATCATATTTTGCAAGGGCGATTTATACCTACAACGGCAACATCACCCTCCAGGCATCTATACGAAGAGATGGCGCTTCTCTTTTTGCAGAGAATAAGAAATGGGGCTATTTTCCATCTGTATCTGCTGGATGGGTATTGTCTGATGAAGCGCTTTTAAGTGCTGTTAAGCAAATCTCTTTCCTGAAATTGCGTGCAGGGTACGGGGAGACCGGAAATAGTTCTTTTGAGGGGGCGGCTTTCCCGAAATACGGTCCAGACCGAAGTGCCTATTTTGGTTCCGGTAGCCTGAATACCGGTGTTTCTTTGACCAGAGCTGCTAATCCAAACCTAACCTGGGAAACTGCTGCCGAAATTAATATTGGATTGGATTATGGTTTGTTTAATGACAGAATTACCGGATCATTTGATTATTACAGCAAGACGATCCGAAACCTAATTGCTTATGTAACTTATCCAACAGGGTTTGTGATTAATGGTGTATATACCAATGCCGGTAAAACCAGGTCTAAGGGCTATGATATATCCTTACAAACTAAGAATATTGTCTCTGAATCCGGAGATGGTTTAACCTGGTCTACGAACCTGACTTTTTCTCACTATTTGAACTATTGGGTGCAAAGGTCTCCTCAAGCCCTGTCGGTATTAGAAAAATATGAGGTGCCATCTGGTAGCGGTGCTTTATTTAATCCCTTCTTGGGTTACCAATCTGTCGGGCTGTTTACAGGTCAGTACGGAACTGCACCAAGCCAGATGCCGGGAATGCTTCCAGGAGGCGTGATTCTTAAAGATATTCATGGTTATGATGCTGCAGGTAATCTTACAGGTCCTGACGGAAAGATCACTGCGGCAGACCAAATGTATATCGGTAACGAGGATCCTCAGTTTAATTTTGGAATAGGCAACAAATTTAGCTATAAGAACTTTGACTTGAATATTTTTATGTCGGGACTTAAACAGAAAAAATGGTCACCTTATCTAAACGGCCGGGCAAATGAAAGAACCACTAA